>JAGHSB010000068.1 GCA_018066075.1 Candidatus Treponema scatequi | reverse complement strand
CTCATAAATAATAGTTTCTATCAATACAATTTTCTAAGGTTTAAAAAGTTACGGGAGAACTATCATGGAAACAAGCACAATAATTTTTATTATTTTTCTTACAGCGGCTGTCGGACTGCTCCTTGTTCTTGTGCTCAAATCACTCATTTCTCCAAAAAAAATAGAAGGCATTCAGCGCCTCATCAAACAGGGAAAAATCGCAGCCGCAATCAAGCTTGCAAAATCCCTCATCCAGAAAGATCCTCAGGACTATCTCGCACGCTACTGGCTCGGCCGTGCTTACCTTAAAGACAACAAATCAGAACTTGCCCTCATGGAACTCAAGTTCGTTGACCAGCATGCTGTATTTGACGAAAAACTTTCAGAGCTCGACTTCAGAAATGAAATCGCTCCACTCTATGTAAAATTCAACCAGCCTGAAGAAGCACTCAAGCAGTTCCTTCTCCTTACAAAATTAAATCCGCGCGATTCAGAAAACTATTACCAGGCAGCAAAGATTTACGAAGCAAAAAGCAAATATGACCAGGCATTAAATTTCTACGGAAAGACAATCAAGCTCAACCGCCGTCATGTTCAGGCCCACGCAGCCATGGGACTTCTTCTCTTCAGGGCAAAACAGATTCAGGAAGCAAAAAAAGAAATCGACCTTGCAATTTCATTAAGCCCTGAAACATTCTCAACTTACTATTATCTTGGAAAAATCCTCAAAGAAAATAAAGACTATCCTGGAGCCGTAAAGGCCTTTGAAAAAGCAGGACGCGACGCAGAATACAGACAGAAAGCACTCATCGAATGCGGAACATGTTACATGGCCGGAAACTCAATCGACAATGCAATCAACTGTTTTGAAAGAGCAATCGCTTCACAGAAAGACGCTGACAAAAACGAAACTCTCTACGCAAGATACTTCCTCGCTGCATGTTACGAAAAAACAAGAAAGATTGAAAAAGCAATCGAACAGTGGGAACTCATTTACGCCAGAAACAAAACATTCAGAGACGTTGCTGCAAAACTTTCTCAGTACAAAGACCTTCAGGCAAACGACAGCTTAAAGGAATACCTTACATCATCAGAAGACGGCTTTACAAAAATGTGTCAGAAAGTCTGCCTTACAGGACTCAGTCTTGAACCACAGCAGATTCAGATGTACAAATGGGGCTGCCAGATTATTGCAACAGATGCAAAAAACTCTGACTGGAGAAGCGTCAGAAAACAGACATACATCCTCAAGTTCTTCAGGGAAGCAGATCCTGTTGAAGATATCGTCGTAAGAAAAACACTCGACGAACAGAAGTCTCAGAACTGTTCAAAAGCCTATGTACTTTCAAGTTCAGGATTTACAAGAACAGCGCAAGCCTCTGCAGAAAACAGACCATGTGAACTTATCGGAAAAGAGCAGCTTGAAAACCTTTTGGACAAAGCGTCTAAATAGCACAAGATGAAAATCTTAATTGTTTCCGATCAGATCGACCCTTTCATTTATAATTACGCTATAAAAGATTTATTCAAAGATGTGGAATGCGTACTCTGCGCCGGAGACCTTCCGATGGACTACATCGACTTCATCGTCAGCACTTTGAATAAACCGACATACTTCATTTTTGGAAACCATAATCTTAAAGAATACAATTACTACCACGCATACCTTCCGAAAGACAGACAGACAAATGCAACTGAATATCATTCATGCGGAGCAATCTACGCAGGTTTCAAAGTAATCACAGACAAAGAATTGAAATGGACAAATCCAAAAAACAACAAACAGACACCGCTTTTAATTGCCGGAGTCTCAGGCTCTCGTGATTACAACCACGGCCTCAATCAGTTTACAGAAACCGAAATGAACTTCAAGCTTTTTAAAATGATTCCGCGCCTTTTACTTAACAAATTACTTTACGGCAGATACCTCGACATTTTCCTGACTCACGCAACACCGCGTCATGTTCATGATCATGAGGACAACTGTCACAAAGGTTTCAGATGCTTCAACAAATTTATAAAGCATTTCAAACCTGCATACATGGTTCACGGCCACATCCATCTTTACGGACCAGATGAACCGCGAATCTCTGTCTACGAAAATTCCATCATCGTAAATGCATACGGACATTACGTGATCGACCTTCCGCCGACAGACTTATCAAAACTGCAGATTATAAAAGAATAACGGGAGTACATTTTTTTATGGCAACTATGACATTCAATGCTCAGACAGATGAAGACTTTTACAGAGCAAGAAACAAAGCATTGATAAATGAAATTCAGCACTTTCTCAACCCGGAAGAAGCAAGCTTGATTTCTCTTTCAGATTTAAAAAAACTATTGAAACCAAACAACGAAACTTACAAGGGAATGCAGGCAGTTCCTGTTGCCCGAATCGTCGGAAGCGAAGGACGATACAAAGACTTTGACAATCAGTTCTTTCCAAAAAACGCACACCTCAAGGCACGCTGGGAAAGCATCGACAAAGCTCATTTGCAGAACGTCACACTTCCACCTGTAACACTTTACGAACTCGGCGGCCTCTACTTTGCACGCGACGGAAACCACAGAATCTCAGTTGCAAAAGCACGCGGAATCGAATTTATTGACGCAGAAGTAGTTTCACTTCAGAGCGAGATTCACCTCAAGGAAGGCGGCTCGATGAAATACATTCTGAGCCAGGTCATCGCCTACGAAAAAAGAGTTTTCTATTCTGAAACAAATTTCGGTGACATTACTGACTACTGGTGCCTCGACTTTACGACTCCGGGCCAGTACGATGTAATTTACAACCATATTCTCACCCATAAATACTACATGAACCTCAACCAGGAAGAAGAAATCGAAATGTCAGAAGCAATTCTTTCGTGGTTTGAAAAAGTTTACATGCCTGTAGTACAGATCATCAACAACGCAAAAGTCATGAGAAAGTTCAGAAACAGAACAATTTCTGACCTTTATGTGTGGATGATCAAATACTGGGATGACCTCAAGAGAAAGTTCGGAGACGACTATCCGATTGACCTTATGGCCGAAACTTTTACAAAAACTTACGGTACAGGGTTCTTTCACAGGTTATATAACTCTCTAAAGAAACGAATTCTCAAAAAAAACATGGAATAACCCAAAAAATATCCAAAATCTCAAATAAAGAAACTATTTCTTGACGGCGAAAATTTAATATGTTAAAATTATTAATAAGAATTTTCAGGAGTTAAAAATTGATCGATAGTGCATACGCATATATTCCATTACTTGCAGCAGCTGCATTAACTGTTCTTGTATTTATTTTTCTTATAGTAATAATGGCTCGCAAAACTGCTAGAGTAAGTTTTGTCTTCTTTCTTGCACTTCTTGCCATGATTACAGGAATGGTTTTCACTTATCTCAAACAGGATTCGACATTCCTCTATCTAATGCTTCTTCTTGCAGCAATTCTGATGACACCTTATGCAATCCTGAAAGCCTGCGTAAAACAGGAAGAACGCAAAAAAGGAAAATCATCTGCTTCAAATACTATTACACAGAAACGTCTCAATATCGTTTACCAGAATGAAGACCTTTCTCTTCTCGATGTAAACAAAAGATTTATCTATAAGATGGCAGAAAGTTTCAATAATCCTCAGGGACTTCCTCCTCTTCTCGAAAGCTTTGCAAAAGACATTCTCGATCTTACACATGCAGACGGTATTCTTTCTGTTGTACTCGATGACTTTGAAGATATCTTAAACGTTAAAAATTTAAGTGGAACTTTCATTCCGCCATATCAGCTTCCGGAAAACATTCCTCATAAACAGCAGCGCGTCGAAATGAACATGCGCTATATGCAGTTTGACCTTAAAGGAAATATTTTCGGTGAAGTACTTACAAGCCGTACACCAGAAATGATCAACGATCCTTCAAAAGATTCAAGAATCATACAGAACGGTGACGAAGACTTCTTAAAATGCGGTGCTTACATATTCATTCCACTTTATGTAAATGACAGCCCTGTCGGTGTAATGGCACTCGGCAAAAACCCTGAAAACGGACCTTTCACAGAATCAGAATTTGATACAGCCCGCCGCCTCGGAGAATTCGTGGCAGCAGCTATTAAATCTACATCAATTCATAACGAAATCGTAGAACGCTTCTCTCTCGCAAAGGAAGGCGAAATCGCAACAAACGTACAGAAATCACTCATTCCATCAAAGATTCCTGCAATCCCGGGCATCTCAATCGGAACATATTTCAATGCATCAGAAAACATCTGCGGTGACTATTACGACGTAATGGTTTCAAGAAAAGACCGCATTTCATTCGTAATGGCAGACGTTACAGGAAAGAGCTTAAACTCAATGAACGTAATGCTCCAGCTCCGTGCAATGCTCCGCCTCATCATCAACACAACACAGAGCGCAGGAACAATTTTAAGCTGGGCAAACCGCGGAATTGCATCAGAAGGCAATACAGTTGACCATTTTGCCTCAGTTGCCCTTTTAATCTATGACAGCACAAATAATAAAATTCAGTATTCTACAGGTGGCACAAATCCAGTTTTCGTGTATAATAGTAATGGAGAATTTAAAGAGATTTCCGGTTCTCAGGAACCTGTAGGTGTAGAGAAAAACACTGAATATGCCGATAAAGAAATACAGGTTAAGTCAGGTGACATCGTAATCACTTGTACTGACGGATTGCTCGAGGCGCTTAACGGTGACGGTAAGCAGTATTCAAAAGCTAATCTTGAAAAAGTAATAAAACAAACTCATTCTTTAGATGGAAAAGCAATTGCTGCTAAAATAAAGGATGATGTAAAAAAATTCTGCGGAACAGCCGCACAGCACGATGACCAGTCATTACTGGTTATCAAAATAAAATAGGAAGGAGCTTCTGTTATGGAACTTAAAATACGCAAGAACGGAGAGATTTACATCATTGATGTTAATGGTGAAATGGACTTGTACAATTCTTATAAACTTAAAGAATTGGTAATGAAAATGCTTGAAAAGAATGTAAAGAACTTCATCATCAATCTTGAACAGGTTGACTACATCGACTCTTCTGGAATCGGTGCATTGATTTATATCTGTTCCACAATGAAGAAGATGAATCTTAAATTCGCAATTTCAAACGTTCACGGATCCGTTAAAAAGGTAATCGAACTTACCAAACTTATGGGATACTTCCCTATTGCAAACAGCGTTGAAGAAGCGCTTTTAATGATTAAAGACTAACCGAGGACACACATGGAAGAATTAAAAGAATTACGCTCTGACGACAATGATCCATTGTTCGACAAGACAAACATGCTCAAAAAGGAATTTCCTTCAGACTTCCGCCAGATCAGATATTTCACACTTTTGATTGTTCAGTCTGCACCAACAGAAATCAAGGAATTGAACCTTCTTGAACAGCAGATTTCAGAAGTTATTAAAAATGCCGTTAAACACGGAAATAACTGTGACGTTAACAAGAAAGTTACAGTATGGTATTCATTCAGCCCAACTCACGCTCACATCATCGTAGAAGATGAAGGTGAAGGATTTAAAGATTTGGACAAATGGAACGAATTTAACAAGAATCGTATCGAAGCCCTTCACAAACAGAATTACGAAATGCTTTCTAACTTCGTTTCATTCAGAACAAAACAGTCTGACGACCAGGATGGTGGTAACGCTTTGTTTGCTGCCCTCGAATACTGGGACGGTGGATTCGTTTATAACGGAAAAAAGAACGGTGTTGCAATGTTGAAACGCTTTCAGCAGAAACATCACTAATTTCTTATAAAACAAATTGCTTACGAAAACCGTTTATTTCTTTTAATTGAAATAAACGGTTTTTTTTTGTATTATTCAAATATGTTTGAAATGATAAAAACTTTTTTCATCGGTATCTTTGTAGGAATTGCAAATGTAATTCCTGGAGTCTCTGGCGGAACTTTGATCGCAGTTTTCAATATCTACGACAAGTTTGTAAACATAATTACTTTCAATGTAAAAAAATTAATTAAAAACTGGAAGTTCGTTGTTCCGATTCTTTTGGGAATGGCAACAGGAATTGTATTCTTTAGCAAAGTGATTACAAAGCTTTATGCAAACTTTCCGTTTCAGACAAACAGCTTTTTCCTGGGGCTCATTCTCGGAAGTTTTCCTTTCCTCTATAATTATATTCAGCCGGAGAAACAGACATTCTCTGCAGTTGCTTCAAATACTCTCTGCATGATTTTTGGAATTGCGCTGATCATCGGTTTTTACATTCTGAACATTTTCTACGGAACTTCAATGGAAGCATCAAATGTAATTCTTCCAGAGCTCTCTACTCCGCTTGCCGTTAAGCTTTTTATAGGTGGAATTTTGGGCGCCGTCGCAATGATTGTTCCGGGTATTTCCGGCAGTTTGATTATGCTTATCATGGGAATCTATCCGATCATCATTTCAGCAATTCCTGCGATGCTTGCAAAAGATACGATGATTCATGCAGTTCTTTTGCTTTTACCAAACGGCTTCGGAATTATTTTTGGTCTTCTTGCAGGAGCAAAACTTTTAAGCTGGCTTCTTGAGAAATTTAAAACACAGACATATTCAGTAATATTTGGATTGATTTTAGGATCTGCCGTAACAATGATGATTCCAATCAGAGAAGATTTGCATTCTTTCAAAGATGTCATCATCATGATTTTGTGTGTGATTCCAGGTTTCTGTATGGCATACTTCAGTTCAAAATTTGGCGGTGAAGAAAATTCCATTAAAGCAGAAAACACAGAAGCTCAGACAGCAGACAAAAAATAAAGAATAACTTTAACGAGAAAAACTTGACTTCTCGGTAATATTCCATTATTTTAATTGAAGAATTAATTTTCGGGGGTGCACCGGTTTCGACGATTTAGATAATGCTTTTATTGCAGGTAGGTTTCATTGCCTGAGCCTTAATCAGACGAAAACAATTAACTGGCGAATCTGATTCACAGTTTGCAATCGCTGCGTAAGCATTGCACGGTAATCTTTTAGCACGGCTTTGAGCTATCAGAATTACTGTCACCAAACCAAGGCTTGCTTCACGATGGGTCTTAACGTCGTGCGGGACTTTTTTAAGAATACGGAGACGACGCTTTCGGTGCTGCTACCGTTTCCCGACAACCACCTCGCACTGATAAACCTGTAGACGTAATCGTGTTGCTTTTTCGGACGGGGGTTCAATTCCCCCCATCTCCATTATTTTATTTTTTTAACAAAGGCATCTTTATAACCAAATGCCTTGAAACGCTGTAAAACTGCTCCGTATTCGTCCATTGTGAGTGGTCCGATCAATACGTAGTTTTTACTGTTTTTCTGATCGATAAAGATAGGATATTTTTTTCCGTACTTTCTGATGATTTCGTTTACGTTTTCCTGTTTTGCATAAACACCGATCTGAATGTACCATTTTCCTTTTTCAAATGATCCTGATGTAACTTCAACAGGAGCTTCAAATTCTTTTTCTACAGGCTTTTCTACAACTGGTTCAACTACAGGTTCTGGTTCGATAACATCTGCAATTACAGATTCTTCTGCAGGAGCAGGTTCTTCGATTTCTTCTTCAAGAGGTTCATCTTCTGCTTCTGGTGGATTTTCTTCTGCCGGAACAAGAACAATTGAATCAAAATCTTCTTCCTCTTCTTCTGCAATTTCTTCTGGTGGAAGTTCGTCTTCTTCGATTTCTTCTTCATCAGGAATTACTGCATTGTCAACGATTACAGGTTTATCTTCTTCTGGGATTTCATCTTCTTCAACCCCTTCTTCTTCAGGAATATATGTATTGTCAACGATTGCAGGTTTATCTTCTTCTGGAATGTCGTCTTCTTCAACACCTTCTTCTTCCGGAACTACATAGTTGTCTTCAACTACAAGTGGTGCAACATCTTCTGTTTCTTCTTCAGGAATCTCGTCTTCATCAACGCCTTCCTCTTCCGGAATATATGTGTTGTCAACGATGACTGGTTTATCTTCTTCAGGAATTGTATCTTCTTCGATTCCTTCTTCTGGTACTACAAAGTCCTCTTCTGTGTTATCTGTAACAGCTACTTCTTCGATTTCTGCAGGAACTTCTTCGTCAATTACTTCTGTATCAGCAATTTCCATTACTTCCTGTGCTTCTTCAACTTCAACGATTTCTTCTTCTTTTTCTTCGATTTCTTCTTCTTTTTCAGTAACTGCAGGAGCTTTTGCCTGAGTTAATACGCAAGTTCCATTTGCATTTTCATCAAGCTCGCCAGAACGTTTTGTAAGCTTTACGAGCATATTTGAGTTCTTTTTGATTCCGAGGCAATCAGCTGCTTCCGGGCTCAACATCACTGCAACGCCTTCAGAAGGATCGAGAGAACCGATTACTAAAATTTCGATATTCTGTCCGTTTGCAGGATTTGTTACGCTGATTGAATCTCCAGGTAAGTATCCTACTGTTTTTGCAAAAAGCCCTGCAGGAAAGACTCCCTTGTCAGCAACAACTGCTCTTCCGTCAAGAGAAGGACTTGAGGACATTAAAATAAGTCCTGCACAAACAGTCAAAACTAAATAAAATATTTTCTTCATTTTTTACCACCCTTTGTTTCCAATGCAGATTTAATATTTGAAGCAAGTTCATTTGCAAAATAGCTTAATCCATCGTCATCGTCACGGTATTTTTTTGATGGAATTGCTTTTCCCTGTACGACAACTGATCTGTCTGAAAGAGAAACAGCCTTCCATTCGATAAGGTCAATATTACTTAAAACAGCTTCTTCAGGATTATTTGAATCTGAAAGATTGTAAGTCACTACAAGCTGAATTATGAGGTCTAAAGAACCTTCCTGTGCTGCATCAAAAGATTTCTGTAAATCTACAGAAACATCAACATTCTTTTTCTGGATAATTACAGGACTGTTTGAAACTATGTAAGCATGCTCATAAAAATAGTCCAGAATTACCTGTTCAATCATATATGAAGCTTCAAATACGACAGTTTCAGAACCGTCTTTCTGAACAACCTGAAGTGAAAAAGAAGGTGTCGCAAAAGCAAGCCCTGAGAGTACAAATAATAATGCCAAAATTACTTTTTTATACATTTTCATATAAAAAACTCCATTCTACATTTCCAATATCGGCATCTGAAATTTTTAGTTTAGCGAAAATGTTTTGTTAAATTAAATTGAAGAATCACGCAAATTGTGGTATTATTTACAATTAAGGTGGGGATAAGCCCGAAAAAGGCTTATTTTAGGTGGAATGATTAAAAAACGCGATACTAATTTTTATATCATCGGAGCCGGTTTTGCAGGCCAGATGATTGCAGATGATATAAAAAGAAAGAAAATCTTTGGAAAAATCACGGCCTTTCTGGACGATGATAAAAATCTCATTGGAAAAGAAATTGACTCAATCCCGGTTTTAGGGCCTGTTGAAGAAATCATCAGTGTAATTAAAGCAACTGACAGCGACGAAGCCGTAATCGCAATTCCAAGCGCAGCCTCACAGAAAATCAAGTCTATTTACGAAGCCCTTTCAAAATCAGGCTTCAAGCATATTAAAATTCTTCCAAGTATTAGCCAGGTCGTAAACGGAACTGCCCATTTTGTCCAGGCACGAGAAATTGACCCGCTCGACATTCTCGGAAGAAAAGCTGTTACAATCTCACTAAAAGAAAGTCTTTCGTACCTCCGTGGAAAGCGCGTACTTATAACTGGTGCCGGAGGCTCTATCGGTTCAGAATTGTCACGACAGCTTCTCTCAGGTGGTGCCGAACGTCTCTATCTTTTTGGGCACGGCGAAAATTCCATCTATCAGATAAACCGCGAACTTAAACTTTTGCAGGCAGAAGGCGTCGGTGAAAAGGCAACTGTCGTTCCAATCATCGGCGACATGAAAGACCGCGAATATGTCAGATACATCATCTCACACACAAAGTGCGACGTCATATTCCACTGTGCAGCCTACAAACATGTTCCGCTCATGGAAGAAAATCCTGTTGCAGTAATCGAAAACAATGTCTTTGGAACTAAAAATCTTCTGGACGCAAGCATTGAGTTTGGCGTTAAAAAATTTGTTTTGATTTCAACTGACAAGGCTGTAAGTCCTGTTTCAATTTACGGCGCTTCGAAATTCCTTTGCGAAAAACTTTTGCTTGATGCTGCAAACAAAGTAAAAAATCAGGACTTTATGTTTGTTCGTTTCGGAAATGTTCTGGGATCTCGCGGTTCGATTTTGCCTTTGTTTATGGAACAGATTAAAAACGGCGGCCCTGTAACTGTAACAGATCCTGGAATGGAGCGCTTTTTCATGACAATTCCAGAAGCATGTTCTCTTGTTTTACAGACAGGCGGTGTCGGCAGAAACGGTTATTCTTACCTTCTCGACATGGGAGAACCGATTAAAATCAAAGACCTTGCAGAACATATCATCACATTCTCTGGCCTCGAACCTGGAAAAGACATTGAGATTTTATATACTGGAGTTCGCAAAGGAGAAAGACTTACAGAACCTTTGTGGCTAAAAGAAGAAAACCCTGAAAAGACAAAATATAAAAAGATTTTAAAGCTTACAAACCTTTCGCTCGACTTTGATTTGAATAAACTTTTATCAGAGCTCGAACCGATTTGCATTGCAAAAGAAAAATCTGATTTTACAAAATTCAGAAATGCATCGCTTCTCCGGGAAACGCTTCAGAAAGTAATTCCTGAATTGAAAAACGAAAACGTTGATGAGTTTTAAGTCGCCGGATGTCTGAATCGATTCTGGCAGACTTGCCGGATTGTTAAAGAGATTCTGGTTTTTAAGGATAATTTTATGGCAGACAATACATTAAAAGTTCCATTTTCAAGACCTTCGATTAATGAAGAAGAAGAAAAAGCTGTTCTCGATGTTGTAAAATCAGGATGGCTTACAACTGGAAAAGTCACACTCGAATTTGAAAAAGAATTTTCAGAGTTTATGAACAAAGGGCTTCCAAAAGACGGCTCCGTTTCAAAAACTTCATCTTCTTCAAATACCCAGACATCTGACAAAGTAATCTCTCTTGCCGTAAACTCAAACACAAGCGGAATAATTCTCGCAATGCATGCATGCGGCGTCAAAGCCGGAACAGCAGTAATCACAACTCCATACACTTTCGTTTCAACAGCAGCATGTGCAAAACATCTTGGAGCTGACGTAATTTTTGCAGACCTCAAAAAAGATACTTACAACATCGACCCTGACAACATCGAAAAAATTTTAATTGAAAACGAAAAGACAAAAAAATATGACATCAAGGCAATCGTTCCGGTTCACATTGCAGGTAATGTATGTGACATGAAGCGAATAATGGAACTTGCGAAAAAATACAACCTTAAAGTAATTGAAGACGCGGCTCACAGTTTTCCAAGCCTTACTGACGTGGGATATGCAGGCACTATCGGCGACATCGGAGTATTTTCTTTTTACGCAACAAAGCCGCTTACAACAGGCGAAGGCGGAATGGTCTGCACAAAAGACGAAAAGCTTGCCCATGACATGACAGTGATGCGCCTTCACGGAATGGACCGCACTACATGGGACCGTTACACTTCTCCAAAAGCAAGCTGGCAATACGACATCGTTGCTCCGGGATACAAGTTTAACCTTCCGGACATTTTAAGTGCACTCGGACGCGTACAGCTCAAAAAGACAGAAGAAATGTTTACAAAAAGAAAACATATCGTAGACATATACAACAAAGCTTTCAAGGATGTCGATTTTGTGCAGGTTCCACCAGATGAAAAAGGAAACGCTTGGCATCTTTATTTAATGAGATTAAACCTCGATAAACTGACAATTGACCGTGACGAATTTTCACGCCTTTTACAGGCAGCCGGAATCGGAGTTTCAATGCACTTTATTCCACTATTCCACTTTACATACTGGAAAGAACTCGACAAAAACTTTACGGCAGAAAACTTTCCTGTTGCGCAAAACCAGTTTATCAGAACGATTACTTTACCGCTCTGGCCGGATATGACAGATCAGATGGCTTATGATACAATAGAAGCAGTAAAAAAAATCGGAAGTGAGTACCATGCGGGCTAAAAAAACTGTTGAAAAAAAAGAATTAAAACCTATTTATTCTCAGCTTTCAAAGACATATTTTTCTGACCTTACGGCTCAGAATATGCTTTACGCAAAAATCATCAGAAGCCCGGTTACAAAAGGTCACATCAAGGAAATCTCTTTCAAAGACTGCCCGAAACACATTTACTTTTTCAGGGCAACAGATTTCGGCGACCAGAACTACATCGAAACTCTCGACATTCAGACAGAAATCCTTGCAAAAGATGAAGTCTATTACAAAGGCCAGCCTGTCGCTTTGATTGCAGGTCCTGACCTTCACGAACTTCAATACCTTGCAACTCAGGTTAAAATCGACATCGAAAAAGATACGACAATCAAAAATAAGGAAAAAGAATTTCCTTATGCACAGCGCTTTATCAGAAACGGTAAGGCAAAAAACGCAGAAGAATTTTCAAAACTGTTTTCAAAGAAAAACTATGATGTCAAAGGAACATGGACATCCGTATTGAATGCCCCTTCCTGCAACGAACCAAACGGTGCTTTCTGCAATTACGAAAAGGGAATTCTCACAATCTGTACTCCGACTCAGTGGCCGAAACATCTTTTTGACAATGTAACCCGTATTTTTGACTTAAAATCAGAAAACATCTGCATCAAAAAAACAGTTTCTTCTTCTGCACATACAAATACAATCTGGATTAACTGCGTACTTGCAGTTTTGACATCTCTTGTTGCAATTAAAACTTCAAAACCAGTTCAGCTTATTTTAGCCCGTCACGAACACATTGAGTTTATGACTAAAAAAAGTCCAATCTCAATTAAGATGCGTACATCAGTTAAAAAAGACGGAACAATCGAAGCAAACCAGATTTTAATCGAACTCGATTCCGGTTATCACAACCCGTTCGCAGCAGAGATTCTTGACAGACTTGTAATCGCGGCAAACAACATTTACTGCATCCGTCACTTTGAAATTATTGCAAAGGCATTTGAATCATATAATCCTCCAGTATCATTCAACATCGATGCGATTGACTCACAGGCATTTTTCGCAATTGAAAGTCAGATTGATAAAATCTGTAACATCGGCGGCTTTTTACCATCAGAGTTCCGTTACAAAAACTTTGAAAGAAAAATTGCAATGCCTTTCAACTTTACATGCGAAAGAATCGATGCTGCCTTTTCTGCCCTCCAGCGCCAGAGCGACTTGAACAGAAAATTTATTTCATACAGACTTGAATCTTCAGGCAATGGAAAAACATCGGCAAAAGTTTCAGGCATTCCTCTTCGTGGAATCGGTGTTTCATGCGGTTTTAATGGAATCGGATACTACGGAACAAATATTTTTGCATGCAACCAGAAGATGGATGTAACTCTCGAAAAAGACGGAAACTTAATTATTCACGCATTTCCGCCTTCCAATTCAACTCTCGAAATCTGGAAAAATACAGCAGCACAAATTCTTGAGATGGATCCAAAACAGGTAAAGCTTGATCCAAATGTCGACATTAAAGAAGACCAGCCTGTTCCAGAAACTATTTCTTCAAACCTTACTATCATGACTTATCTTTTGAAAAAATGCTGTCTTGATATTCAATCAAAGAAATTCAGAAAACCGCTTCCGATTTCTGCAGGCAAAGGACTTACTGCGACACAGAAAAAACTCTGGAACAAAGAAAAGTTTGCCGGAGTTCCATTCTTTACAAACTCATATGGTCTCTGCGATGTAGAAGTAGAAGTTGATTCAAGCACATACAAAATTAAAATTAAGAAAATCAATGTAATCATAAATGCCGGAAAAATCGTATTGCCAAGCATTGCAGAAAACTCTGTAAAGCTTTCAATTCAGCATACGCTTTCAGAACTTATTCAGGGTGAGATTCTCGAATGCAATAAAATCTCTTTGACTTTTATTACATCAGAAAATCCATCTACCCAGATTGACGGTCTCATTTCTAGAATTGTACCAGCCGCTTTCACAAGTGCTTTGTCTCAGGCAATCGGAAAAGAGATTTCAAACATTCCGGTAAAGACAGAAAACATTTTCAAGGAGTTGTCTGCAAATGAAGATTCCAATAACGCTAAATAACGAAAAATACATCCTCGAAGCAGAACCATCTGAAAAACTCCTCCATGTTTTGCGCCGTGAAAAACTAGTTTCGGTTAAGCACGGATGCCAGACTGCAAGCTGCGGTGCATGTCAGGTTTTGCTTGATGGAAAGGCAGTTGCAAGCTGTCATATTCCTGTTGGCATTGTAATGGATTCAAATATAGTCACTCTCGAATATTTTTCTAAAACTGAGTTCTATTCAGAAATTATGCGTGGTTTTGAAAAAGCCGGAATCTCACTCTGCGGCTACTGCAACGCCGGAAAGATTTTCCTCACTTACGAAATCATCAACACTATGACTCAGCCGACACGAGAAAAAATTGCAGCAATAACAAATAAATTAAACGACTGCTGCGTTGAACAGGATATTCTTATAAATGGAATTTTATATGCTTACGCAATTCACTATGAAAAAGGAAAGTTAAGAAAAAATGGCAACTGATACACACAGCATTTTCACTGCAAAAACAGTAAACGATATCCTCTACCATTTGAAAACCGTAAGCAATCTTCAGGTTATCGGAGGTGCAACTTATATCGGTGACCTTCCGGAAAAGGCTCTAACTGTAAGAAATGTTCCAGAATTAAAGATAATCGACAAGCACGAAAGATATACTGATTTTGGACCTGCCGTAACATTAAACAGCATAGCTCACATCGGAAAAACATATGTTCCGAGCGTTTTATATGAAGCAATCTGTCAGACTGCAAATCACTCAATCAGAAACATGGCAACAATCGGCGGAAACATCATGGCTCACGATCCAAGGCTTTCTCTCGTCGCACCGCTCATCGCCCTCGGAACAACGCTCAGATTCAAGACACTCAAAAACTCCGAAATCATTCCACTTTCAAAATTTACATCGATTCCGGAAGACTCTGTTTTAACATCAATCCGTGTTCCAACTGAAGACTGGAACGTCGCAATTTTCAGAAGGCTCGGTTCTTCACGAATGATTTCTGACAACTCTGCTTCATTCTGCTTTCTTGCGATGACTGAGAAAAATATCCTAATTGACTTGAGAATCTGTTTTTCAGGCCCTTTCATTTTTCAGAGCCAGGAACTTGAAACAAAGTACCTTGGAACAAGGCTTCCGCTTTCAAAATCAACAATCGAAGACTTTCTTTCAATTGCCGAAAAAGATTTTGACGAATATGTTCGTGACAAAGAAAATGCAGCAATGCTCAAGCGCCAGTTCTTAAACCTTGTTGCAAGTTCTCTTCACGAATTGACTTAATTTTATTTTATCAGCATACAGTCGCCGTAACTGAAAAATCTGTATTTTTTCTCTACTGCTTTTTTATACGCTTCAAGAATATGTTCACGGCCTGCAAATGCACTTACGAGCATTATCAATGTGCTTTCAGGTGTGTGAAAGTTTGTAAACATTTTATCAACTACATTAAAGTGATAACCCGGATACATAAAGATGCTTGTCGAAGAAGTTCCAGGGATGACCCATTCGCCGTTGTCACCAGGTGTGTGGCCAGATTCGATTATTCTTTTTGCAACTGATTCAAGCGTTCTGACAGATGTTGTTCCGACGGCTAAAATCGGGCGGCCTTCTCTTTTTGCTTTATTGATTGCGTCTGCAGTTTCTTTTGGAACTGTGTAATATTCTTCATGCATTTTGTGGTTTTCAATTTCATCTTCGCGGACAGGCAAAAATGTTCCGAGCCCTACATGAAGAGTCACAAAGCAGCGTTCAATTCCCTTTTCATCAAGGCGTTTTAACATCTCGTCTGTAAAATGAAGTCCCGCTGTCGGGCACGCAGCACTTCCTGTCTCTTTTGCGTAAACATTCTGATATCTTTCGCTGTCTTCTTCTGTGTCTCCGCGCTTGATGTACGGCGGAAGTGGAATGTGACCGTTTCGCTCAAACCAGTCTTCGTTAATTGCAAAGTCAAACTTCATTGCGCGAAATTCTGTTCCTGCATTTCCTGCAACATCAACTATTGTACCGATTGTACCGTCTGGAAATTTATAGTGCATGCCAGGTTTCTGTTTTTTTGCAGATTTAACCATCGTGTTCCAGATGCAGCATTCTTTATCGATTGAATTTAAGAACATGAACTCTGTTTCGCGGCCGGTTGTCTCTTTGATTCCATAAACTCGTGCTCTTCTTACGCGCGAATTATTAAAAACCATAAGTGTATCAGGCGTAATCAAATCAGGAAGGTCATCCATCATAAAATGTTCAACCTCGCCAGTCACTCGGTTAAGCGCCATAAGTTTATCCTGTCCGCGCACTCCGCTTGGATGCTGCGCAATCAATTCTTCAGGTAAGTCAAAATAAAAGTCAGAAGTTTTCATAAAATCCCAGTTTTCAAAAAGTCGCAGGTATTAAACCCGATGTTTGTTTTCAATTAAAATAGCCGTACTCTAAATCCGATGACTGTCATCACTCAAAGAGTCCTGGCTGCTTTGTAAAGTCTTCATGCTTTAAGTTAAGATGCTCGTAAGCTTTTTCTGTCACCATTCTTCCACGAGGTGTCCTCTGCAAAAGCCCGCACTGAATGAGATACGGTTCGTAATAGTCTTCGAGCGTGTCGATGCTTTCTCCGATTGAAATTGCAAGAGTCTCAGCTCCAACAGGGCCTCCTCCAAAGTTTGTTATGATGGAACGTAAAATTTCGCGGTCATATTTTTCAAGACCTATTTCATCTATTTCAAGGCGTTCAAGTCCTGCCTTTACAATTTCTTTTGTAATTTTGTTTTTCTTTTCAACCTGAGCAAAGTCCCTCATTCGGCGTAAAACTCTGTTTGCAACACGAGGAGTTCCGCGGCAGCACTGAGCCAATGCTAAAGCTGCGTCATCATCAATTTCCACTTCCAAAATCTTTGCAGAACGCCTGATAATCTTTGCAAGCTCTTCAAAAGTATAAAATTCAAATCTCGGAATAAAACCAAAACGGCTTCTGAGCGGACTTGATACACTTCCGGCCTTTGTAGTTGCCCCGATCAATGTAAACGGCGGAACAGGAATACGGACAGTTCTCGCTGCGGCTCCCTGACCGATAATCCAGTCAAGTTCGTAATCTTCCATTGCGATGTAAAGCATTTCTTCGATCGCAGGCTTTAATCTGTGAATTTCATCAATAAAGAAAACCGTTCTTTCTGTGATTGTAGAAAGGATTCCGGCAAGGTCTTTCGGCTTATCAAGAGCAGGAGCTGAAGTTACTTTGAAATCTACTCCAAGTTCGTGAGCCGTAATCTGTGCAAGAGTTGTTTTTCCTAAGCCCGGAGGTCCGATGAGCAAAAGATGATCAAGCGGTTCCTGGCGCATTTTAGCTGCCTCAATAAATGTCGAAAGATTTTTTTTGACAGTTTCCTGTCCTAAAAAATCCTGCATGAGCTGAGGCCTTAATTTATTGTCCTGTTCATCGCCCATATTCTTCAAATCCGCGCGAACAATTGCACTAAAATCTTTATCTTCCATATTTCAAACTCCCGCGGGCATTACAAATGATGTTTTTCTCACAAGTGATGTCTTTTGTCACAAGTAAAATATTGTCCGCAAGTGACTTCTTTTTCTAACTTAATTCCACTACAGCTTTTCTGAAAATAATATCTTCTTTTTCTTTCTGTGACTTTTCTGAAAAACCTTTTTCGGCATTCAAAATTTCCACGAGAGACGCAACTTTCTGTTCGACATTTTTCTTGTCATAACCCATCGCAACAAGAGACGAAATTACATCACCAAACGGACTCTGCTTTGAAACGCGAATCACAGCCGTATCATCAGAAAGCTTTAATTTTCCTTTAAGAGTCAAAATCATTTTGCCAGCCGTCTTCTTTCCAACACCCGGAATCTTTTCAAGCATTTCAAGATCCCCTCGTTCAAGAATATCAGTCAGACGACCAGAACTTACGGCGCTCATAATCTTAACGGCGCCCTTTGGACCAACCCCGTCAACCTTTAGTAAATCTAAAAACAGTTCACGCTCATCACTTGAAGCAAAACCATAAAGACACATAATCTGATCTGTGTGCTGCATCCAGGTATAAACCTTAACTTCACTTCCGACAGGTCCGAGCATATCAAGATTCGAGTCCGGAACGCACAAATCCCATTCGATTCCATGAGTATCTAAAAAAACCTGTTTTGGAAATTTGGCCGTAATTATTCCACTTAAAGAATTAAACATAAAACAATTATATCAGAAATCAAAACCTTTTTCACTAACAACTATTAAAAAATATGGTATACTAAACCCATGAACAAAACAAAAAAAGTCCGCCGCATCCTCGGAATTGACCCGGGCCTTGCTAACACCGGTTTTGGAATAATCGACTTTGACGGCGGCCGCTACAAGATGGTAAGCTACGGCGCAATTACAACCGATTCAGATGCCCCGCACGGCGAGCGCCTTCTTTCTATATACAACAAGCTTTTAAAAGTTATAGTGGAATTTGCCCCGACCGAAGCCTCAATGGAAACCCTGTACTTTGCAAAAAATGTAACATCCGCTCTCTCCGTCTCAGAAGCCCGCGGAGTCGTTTCATTATGTCTTGCCCAAAACTGCATTCCGCTTTCAGAATATTCCCCGAACCAGATAAAAAAAGCAGTCACCGGAAACACAACAGCAGACAAATCCCTCGTCCAGAACTTTGTCAAACTGCTTCTCGGCCTTGAAACAATTCCAAAACCAGACCACGCCGCAGACGCCCTCGCCGGTGCGATTACTCATGCAAATTACAATGCCTGACTCAAACCTTACGGATTTTGCATGACACTCAGATACAGATAGAATGTTTCTAATTTCCCAAAAATAAGAAAATACTTAAAAACAACATTTCAATTGACTTTTATGTAAAAAATTGCGAAACTTAAAATATTAAAATCTTAAAGGAGACTTTTTATGAAAAAGTTAGCAATTATTTTAGCAGGCATGCTCGCTGCTTCTGCAGCTTTTGCAAAGCCGGCATTAAATTCAGATGTTCAGGTACATACAGGTATTGGATTTGATACAATTAAAATGTCAAATTCAGGAGCATCAGTAAAATTAGAATCTGTTCTTTTTAACCTTGACATCCAGTCATGGAACTTATTCGAATTAAATGATCTTATCAGTGTCGGATTTATGGCAGGAACAGATTTCGGCTGGGGTGGAGTTACAAATATTAACAATACATCCAGCAGCGACTATCAGGATGCTTTTCACTGGAATATCATTGCAGCACCAGCTATTGCATTTTCTTTCAGACCTGTAAAAATTCAGTGTTCTATCGGTTTTGATTTTGCAATTGCTCCAGGTGGCGCAGTTGCAAATACTTATTCATGCTTCCCTCTTGCATTCGGTCTTGTATCAGAAGTTCAGGCAAAATTCTTTCCAAATGAGAGATTCAGCCCAATCGTAGGATTCAGATGGGGTGTTACCGGTTCTGGAAGAGCTAAACTGATTAACAGAAATACTGATGATGAATACAAACATAACATTGACGAAGGATGTTATTCATTCTCTGTTCTCTACGTTGGAGCTTCTTTCAACTTCTAATTCATTTGTATTCAATAATACATAAATTACACAAAGTGGAATTTGTAAATGCAAATTCCACTTTTTTTATACCCTCCTCAACTTTATTGAAATACTATCTCTTTAATATTAAGATTCAGCATCAGGACAAAAAAAAATCCCGCAACCTTCACAGTTACGGGACTCTATTAATTCCAAATTAAATTATTCTTCTGGTTCGAAGTCTTCTGGGAATTCAGCTGTATGATATACGTTCTGAACATCGTCGTTGTCTTCGAGTTTGTCGATCATTTTCTGTACTTTAGCAGCTGTATCTTTATCAACTGGTGTATAAGCATCTGGAACAAGTCCAACATCAGCAGAAAGTGTTTCGATATTTTTTGCAGCAAGAGCATCAGCAACTGCTGTGAATGCATCTGGAGTTGTTGTTACTGTGATAACTCCGTCTTCATTTACAACATCATCTGCACCTGCTTCAAGAGCGATTTCCATTACTTCGTCTTCTGATACTTTTTCAGCATCAAGTTCGATTGTTCCTTTTCTCTGGAACATACGGCTTACAGAACCTGTTGATCCGAGGTTTCCGCCATGTTTTGTAAAGATGTTGCGAACATCAGCTGCAGCGCGGTTATGGTTATCAGTAAGAACTTCAACCATTACAGCAACTCCACCTGGAGCGTATCCTTCATATACTAATTCTTCGTATGCTGTTGCTCCGTCTTCACCTGTACCTTTTTTGATAGCTCTTTCGATGTTATCTTTAGGCATGTTTGCTGCACGAGCTTTGATGATTACTGTGCGGAGACGTGGGTTTGAGTTAGGATCTCCACCACCCATACGTGCTGCGATAGAAATTTCCTTAATGAATTTTGTAAAAATCTTACCGCGTTTTGCATCGGCCAAACCTTTCGCATGTTTGATTGTGGCCCATTTACTGTGTCCTGACATGGGAACTCCTTATATAATAATTAATAATAGTTTTGCGTTAAATAAATAACTTTGCAGAACATATTATCATTTTAGGCTTGTAAAAGTCAACACTTGACCGCCCGTATTTTGCTATATATAATAGAAATATGAGCACAATTAAAAAGATTCTGGCAGTATTTTTTACCATATTTGTTGTATTTCCAGCATTCAGTAATGCTAAAAAAGACCTTTTAAAAGCCGTTGAGGCCAATGACGAAAAAAAAGTTAAAAAGATCCTTTCTGTAAACTCAAGCTACTCTACAGCAAGTTTTGACGAAGATAAAAACTCTATCTTAATGATTTCGCTCGAAAACAATCCAAGCGTAAAAATGGTAGAAATACTCCTTCGTGCAGGATGCTCACCTGACATTAAAAATAAAGACGGACAGACAGCGCTGATGATTGCCTGTAAAAATAAATGTGACTCAGAGATTCTTGAAAAAATCATCAACTTTAACGCAATGACAAAAGGCGGAAAAGCAAAACGAATACTTTTAAAAGATAAAGACGGAAGATGCTGTTTTGATTATACATCAGAAGGTGAAGACGTCTATAAAACACTCATTCAGTATGCGGATGACCCTGTAAAAGTTGCCGAGGCAAAAGCCGCAGAAGAAACTGCCAAAGCAGAAGCAGAAAAAGCTGCTGCAGAAGAAGCAGAACAGGTTGCAGAAGAAGCAGAACAAGTTGCAGAAGAAACTGCAGAACCTCCTGTAGAAGAGCCGGCAGCAGAAATCGAACCTGAAGAAGTAACGGCAGAAATTACCGAAGAACAAAAACTTGCAGCAGAAGAAGTTACCGAGGCAGAAATAGTTGCAGAACCAGCTGCAGAAGTTAACGAAGTATTACCTGCCGTAATTACTGCAGAAACAGCTGACGCTGCTGCCGTAGTCGCAGAAGAAATTGAAAAAGAAGAAGAGGCCCTGGCAGAAGAAGTTCCACTTGAACAGACTGCCGTTGCAGAAGAACCAAAAGCAGTTGAAACACCACACTCTATTGAATATGACGAAACTGTAGAAGTTCCAAAAATTGACTACTACAATATAAACAGACCTGAATATCTTTTCGAAGAAATTGATACTGATGTAACAGAAGTTGAAGAAAAGAAATTCAAGAAAATTGAAAATCCAAATGCCCTTGACAATGCAGGACGCACTCGCCTCATGAACGCAATCATGAATGACGATGCAAACCTCTGCTATGCCCTTCTCGAATCGGGTGCAAGAGTTGATATTCGCGACAAAGACGGTTGGACTGCATTGATGTACGCATGCCGCTATGCAAAGACTCCTGACATCGTAGAACTTCTCTTTAATTACGGAGCAAAACTCAACGACAAGAGTACTTTCAATTTAAGTGTACTTCAGATTACTGCAGCTTATTGTGAAAGCGTTCCTGTTTTAGTAATCATCCTCAATCAGGCAAAAGAACAGAAACTTGAACTCACAAGTCCTTTCGTAACAGCGCTCAAGACAGAACGACCTGCAGAAATCATCAAGTCATTCATCAAGTTTATTCCAAACATCAACAAGACAGTCAGCGGAAAAACACCTCTGATGTATGCCGCAGAAAACTATGAATCAACAGATGTAATCAAACTCCTTCTTGAAAACGGAGCTGATCCTTACATCATAAGCACAGAAAGCAAAAACGCATTCAGTTACGCAAAAGAAAATACAAAGATTACACACGACTCTATTTACTGGTCACTCAACGTTTCATCAAGCAGAAAAAGGTAAATATGAGAATTACTGGTGGAAAATTAAAAGGAAGAATCATCAAGTGTCCTGACGGCGTCATCAGACCTGCCATGGACAGAATGCGTGAATCTGTATTTGCAATTTTAGGCGATCTTGACGGTAAAAGCTGGCTTGATTTATTTTCAGGAAGTGGAACTATCGCAATCGAGGCTGCCTCTCGCGGTGCAACTCATGTCGAACTATGCGAAAAAGATAAAATCAAAGTAAAGACTGTTCTTGAAAATGTTTCAGTTACAGAAAAAGAACTCGGTGTAAAAATCGGCTGTCACTTTATGGCAGTAGAACTTTTCATCAAGCGATGCAAGGGCAAATTTGACTTTATATTCTTTGACCCTCCTTTTCCATACAAGTTCCACGAAGACCTTGTAAAAGAAGCAGGTGCCAGAGAACTGCTCAATCCGGGTGGAACAATACTCGTTCATCGCCCAGAAGAGCACTTTATGCCTGATGAAATCGGAAATCTCTACAGAAAAGACCAGAGAGTCTACGGCCGCTCAATCGTAGACTTTTACGCCTACAAAAGCGAAAAAGAATAGTTTTTAGTGGAATTTATAAAACCGCAATTTGATGATTTAGAGAATTTCTGTGTAAAATTATCCGTTCAAGTTGTTTTTCCTTGACATACTGGATATTTATGATAACATTAATAATAGTACAAAAGGTAGATTATGAATAAAGAAGTACAGTCTCTTCTGGAAGAAAAAGAAATTCCCGAAGGATTTATAAAAGTTACTGACCGTCCCGTTTCTTCTCTCTCATCGGAACAAAAAGCTATTCTTAATCGAAAAGGAAATATTCTCTTCAATGAAGGCAATATTGAAGCCGCAAGACGAATTTATATTACAACAGGTTATTCTGATGGATTAACAAGAGTTGCAGATAAATATGTCGAACAAAAGCAGGAAATAAAAGCATTAAAACTTTATCTTCTTGCCCATAATGAAAGAAAAACCGAGCCGATTTACGACAAGATTGCAAAATCTATATCAATATTAATACAAGGCGATTAAAAAAAAATTTAATAAACAAAAGGAGAAAAGTTTATGGAGGAAATGGAGAAAGGACAGTCTGAAACAACTACAGATGTATTTGACCCGACAAAGGAGCTCGAAAACGAGCAGTCAAATGAAATCTCAGAGCTTTCTAAAAAAGGCTACCAGCTTTTAAAAGAAAACAAGATTTCAGAGGCTAAAGAAGAGTTTTCAAAAATTCTTAACATCGACAACAACAACAATTATGCTCTTGTCGGACTTGGCGATTCAGAAAGAAAATTAAATCATTACAAAGATGCTATTGAATATTATTCAAAATGTCTCTCATTTCATCCAGGAAACAATTATGCTCTCTTTGGGCTTGCTGACTGTTATAAAGCATTAAATCAGTTTCATAAAGCAATTCAAATCTGGGAACAGTATCTCATTCACGATGACAGAAATATTACTGTATTAACACGCGTTGCTGACGCATACAGAAAAATCCGTGACTTTAAAAAATCAAAACAGCTTTACCTTAAAGTACTCGATATGGAAGAAAACAATCCGTATGCATTGATTGGACTTGGTCACCTTCATTATGACTTTAAGGAATATCGCGATGCCCTTTATTATTGGTCTAGAATGCTTGAAATCAATTCAAATGCAGTTGATATCCGTGTACTCACATCAATCGGAAACTGCCACAGAAAATTAAAGACATTCGATAAAGGTGTGGCATTCTTTGAACGTGCACTTGAATCAGATCCGAAAAACTTCTATGCCCTTTTCGGACTTGCAGACTGTTACCGCGGTATGAACCAGCAGTATCGTTCTGTAGAATACTGGAACAAGATTCTCGAAATCGATCCAAACAACAAAGTAATTTTAACTCGTGCAGGTGATGCATACAGAAATACAGGTGACTACAAGACAGCTACAGAATATTACAACAAGGCAATGAACATTGACTTTGATATTTATGCTGCCCTCGGACTTGCATTAATCTGTAAAGGTGAAGGACGCTACGAAGAAAGCATTGAACGTCTCAGTGCACTCATCAAAAACGATCCTAAAAACTACAGACTTTACATCGACCTTGCTGACAGCTACCTGAAGCTCAACAACAGATCAAAAGCAACAGAAGCTCTCGAAAGTTTCCAGAAAATCGGAATCAGAAGTCAGGCTATAAACGAAGCACTTGATAAAGTTAGAAACGGAAAAGCACTTTCGTAAAAACTGATCGGTTTCATTTTTAATTGAAAATCAAAAGAGTTCTTAATATATCTTTATTAAGAGCTCTTTTTTTTGCTATAATCAGTTTATGCAGAAGATTTCTTTAACAGGTTTAACTCCCCTTCAGATAAACGAAAAACTCGGCTTAAAACAGGCATTCCGCGGAAAGCAGATTTTCAAATGGATTTCGTCTCATGCAAAGTCTTTTTCAGAAATGACAAATTTAAGCAAAGAACTTCGTGAAGAACTTGAAGAGAAAGCCGTTATAAGAAGTTCCACTGTAAATACAGTTTTAAAAGATCCTGGTGGAACAATAAAGCTTCAGATTAAACTCGAAGACGGACTCTTTATCGAAACAGTTTTACTCACAGATAAAGCAGACAGAAAAACAGCATGCGTTTCATGCCAGGCAGGCTGTGCAATGAAGTGCGCCTTCTGCCAGACAGGAACACTCGGACTTGCAAGAAATCTCACGACAGGTGAAATCGTCGAAGAGTTCATGTATCTCGAAGAAGAAGCCGGAACGCTCGACAACATCGTTTTTATGGGAATGGGCGAACCGATGATGAACCTCGAAGCAATCAGAGGAGCTATCGCATGGTTAAGTTCTGCTGAAGGAAGAAATCTCTCGACAAGACGAATCACCCTTTCAACATGCGGCGTCATCAAAGGAATCTACGACCTTGCAGACAACGGACCAAACATCCGACTCGCAGTTTCACTCACAACAGCAGACGAAGACCTCAGAGAGCGATTAATGCCAGTTCAGAAAGGAAATCCGCTCGGAGAACTCCGCGAAGCAATCAACTACTACGCAAACAAAACAGGACGACGCGTCACACTTGAAGCAGCACTCTTACACGGCGAAAACACTTCAAAAGAAAGTGCAAACCGAATGATAGACTTTGCCCGCGGAATCGATGTAAACATCAACCTCATTCCATGGAACCCGATTGACTCACTTCCGTTCTCAGAACCAGACCCCGCAGAATGCAAAGCCTTCGTATCAGCCCTTGAAAATGCCGGCCTAAACGTAACGCTCAGAACAAGACGCGGAAGAACAATCAAAGGTGCATGCGGCCAGCTCGGAAAAACGACACTCGAAAATTCCACCGAACAGGCAAAATAGTCGATTAGTTTAATAAAATAATCATATTTTTTGCATAAAACTCTCAAATCTCCAATTTAATTGCTTGTAAAAATTGACTTTAGGATTTATAATTAAATTCTCGAAGGAGTAATATCCACATGGAAAAGAAAATATACGTTGCTGGAATGTTTGACGACGATACAGCAGGTAAAGTAGGAGCTGCGGTTGGCGGTGTTGCAGGAGTTAAAAGCGCAACTGCAAATGCATCAAAAGCTCAGGTCCTCGTTGATTTTGATGAGAGTGTTGCCGGAATCGAAGGTGCCATCAATGCTGCAATTGAAGCAAATGGCGTTCAGGTTTTAGGCTAAGTTTTAGCTGAAATAAGCATTTAGAAAGACCACCGTTTATCGCGGTGGTTTTTTGTTTTTAAATTGGAATCAGGGGGACAGACCCCGTGATCTATTTTAAAGCATGGGGACAGACCCCGTGATCATGGGGACAGACCCCGTGCTTTAAAA
>JAGHSB010000142.1 GCA_018066075.1 Candidatus Treponema scatequi | reverse complement strand
CGATGAATCCTTGTTCAAAAGATGAAGGCCTTCGAAAGCTTGCAATCGATATGATGGTCGAAGATTTTATAAAACTTGAAGCAATAAACAATGTTCTTTATAACTTTCATCCCGGAAGCCATACAGGTCAGGGAAGTGATGTCGGAATCGATTTTACGGCCAACATGATTTCAAGTTCCATCAAAGAAGCAGAAAAGAAACTCGGCCACAAACCATCAACAGTTTTATTAATCGAAACAATGGCCGGAAAGGGAACAGAAATCGGCCGCAATTTTGAAGAAGTAAAAGCAATCATCGACAAGGCAGAAGAAAAATACGGTTCGTCTCTCAAAGGACGACTCGGTGTCTGTCTCGACACTTGTCATATCTGGGACGGCGGTTATGATATCGTCGGAGACCTTGATGGAGTTATAAAACAGTTTGATAAAATCATCGGGCTTGACCGTTTAAAAGCAATTCACCTTAATGACAGCATGAATGACCGCGACACCCACAAAGACCGTCATCAGAAAATCGGCGAGGGCAAAATTGGTTTCGAAGCCTTAAAAGCCGTAACAAGACATCCTGCATTAAAAGATTTGCCTTTCATTCTGGAAACCCCGAATGAACACGACGGATATAAGAAAGAGATTGAAATGTTAAAGTAATTAGATAAAAAAAATCGGTTCCCAGCGGGAGCCGATTTTTTTTATTAAGAATAATGATTTCTTTTTAAAAATTACGCCTGAAGAGCAGTAACTGCAACTGTTGCAACGATGTCGTCAACATTGCATCCGCGAGAAAGGTCGTTCAATGGTTTTGCAAAGCCCTGACAGATAGGACCGATTGCCATCCATCCGCCCATTCTCTGGCAGATTTTGTATCCGATGTTTCCGGCATTGATGTTAGGGAATACGAATACGTTTGCGTGTCCTGCAACTTTGCTTCCTGGTGCTTTGAGTTCTCCAACTTCTGGAGCGACTGCTGCATCAAACTGGAATTCTCCGTCGAGAGCGAGGTCTGGAGCTGCTGCTTTTGCAAGTTCTGTAGCTTTCTGAACTTTTGTTACAGTGTCATAGAACTTAGCATCGTTTCCTGATCCTTTTGTAGAGAATGAAAGCATTGCAACGCGTGGATCGATTCCGGCGATTTTCTTTGCTGTATCAGCAGAAGCTACTGCGATGTCGCAGAGTTCTTCAGCAGATGGTTCGATGTTGATTGCACAGTCACCGAATACTGCAACTCCTTCTGGAACATATTTGTTTCCAGATTCTGGAGCTACCATGATGAAAGAAGAAGATACTGTTTTGATTCCAGGTGCTGTTTTGATAACCTGAAGTCCAGGTCTCAATGTATTTGCTGTCGAGTGGCATGCACCAGATACGAATCCGTCTGCGTCACCAGCTTTAAGAATGAGGGCACCGTACATTGTGTGGTCTTTGAGGATTGCAGCTTTTGCAGCGGCAACATCAGCATATTCAGGTGCTCCTGTTTTTTTATTGATTTTTCCTTCGCGGGCTTTGAAAAGAAGTTCTGCATATTTGTCTGCATTTGCATCTTTTGCAGGATCGATAACTGTAACTCCAGAAAGATCTGCATTAGAGCCAGATGCTTTAATGTCTTCATCAGAACCAATCAAAAGAATTTTTGCAATTCCTTCTTTAACGATGCGGCTTGCAGCTTCTACAACGCGTTTGTCTTCACCTTCGCAAAGAACGATTGTTTTACCTGCAGTTTTTGCTTTTTTGAGCAATTCATCAACAAATGCCATATATAAACCTACCTTAAAAAATATAAAAATTTAATGTAAAAATTATATCAATTTCGAGAAATCTTTACAACTTGAAAAAGTTCAATGTTATTTTTTCATTGCGATTCTTACGACTTCGAGGGCACCATCGTAAATCTTTGCCTTGTCATTGAGCTGAACAAAATTGATGTTCATCTGCAAAAGGTCATCTTCTTCGATGATTGTTTTCAATACGCGGTGAAGAATGTCCGGAGTAGTAACTTCTTTTGTACCGTCACCGATTTCAGAACCTCGGATTGCACCCCATGCTTCGTGTCTGCCTACGCGCTGAATGAATAATTTTGGAACCGGGTAGAACGAGAGTTCTGATGGTTTTGTAATCATAAAGTCGCAGTGACGCATCAGGAGGTTTGTCGCATAAACAGCTCCGTAAAAGTCTTTGTGCAAGAAGATATGAACACCAGAGATGATCGTTTTCGGATCTTCCATTGTAGCAATAAATTTCTGTGTCTTTGCCCAGTCATCATGCATTACATATTTGATGGAATTTTTATCAAGCTGTTCCTTAAGAATCTGCCATCGTCCTTCGTGGTCACCCATATTGATGAGGAGAGTTGCTTTTTTGTCGTCGATGTATTTGTGACAGTATTTTGCGATGTCTGCAAATTTAAGTGCCTGTGCTCCGGCACCACCCATTGTCAAAAGAATACGGCGTGCTCTTTTTGCTTTGATTCGGTCGAGACGGGCTTTGCAGTCTTTTGCAATATTTGCTTTTAATTCATAGTCGATATAATGACCTGCATAGATGATGTCATCTTTTGCGATACATTTTTCGATTGCAGGACCTTTTTCCATATTGATTAAAGTTCTATAACCCATGTAGCCGGACGGTGACTGGATTGTATGTATAGAACCTTCAACAAGCCAGAATGCAAGCGGCAGGTTATCAGGAATCATACTCACAACCTTTTTAGTTCCATTTAAAACTGCTGCATGACCAACCCAAGGGTGAGCTGCTACAAGTGGAATTTCTTTCGGAATCTTCCGGAATGCTGGAACGAAGAACTCAGAGAGCGCGCGCTGCTGGAGTGAAGAGTCGAGAGTAAGGCTTGTTTTTGAAGTTACTTTTTCCCAGATTTTTTCATTGAACCATTTCCATTTCTGAGAAAGGCGTGAAAATCCGTTGTAATATCCTTCGAGAAATTTAATCGATTTTGCAATTGATGTATCAGAAAAAGACATCAAGTCCAAAAGATATGATTTTACTCCGAGTTTATGGGCTGCTGAGGCGAGTGCGATTGCAATTCTCCAGTGGCCGAAACCCATTCGGATTGTTCCTATTACGAGAGATTTTTTCGGATTGATTTCTTCGTATTTTAAGATTTTTCCGGTCTCTGGATCTGTCATTGCTTTTGTATCATCGCGTCTAACGAGTGTCCAGACATTGAAATCTTTATAAACCTGTCCCTTTGGAATTGCTACGAGATCGAGAGGATGTTCCTTTTTGCCAAAGAAAAGCTTGCAGAAATTAACGCTCAAGTAATTGAAGAAAACTGAGGATTTTGAAATTGTGTTGCCAAATGGTTTTGTATATTTATTGCTCATTTCTCAATTTTACAACGGGTTTCTCGCATTGTCGAGTAAAAGACGTTGCAAAATAAGATTTTGCTTGACAAAATACCGTAATAGATGCAAAATATTCAAAAGATTACAAAAATTCTTAAAAAGTTCGAGGAGTTATCGAATGGAAGACGATATTCTTACAATTGAAGAAGTAGCAAAATATTTGCGCGTTTCAGAACGTACAGTTTATGACTGGGCACAGAAAGGTGAAATCCCGTCAGGAAAAATCGGTACTGTATGGCGATTTAAAAAATCAGAAATCGAAAAATGGGTTAACGACCGCCTCACATCAGGAACTAAAACAGGTTCGGTAAATCAGGCTGTTCAGATTCGCAACATCCTTTCACCAGACCGCATCGTATATATCAAGCAGTCTACAAAACATGATGCTTTAGTGGAACTTGCCGCAAACTTGAGCTCAGCTCCACAGGTTAAGTTCGCTCAGGAACTTGAAACAGAAATCTTAAAACGCGAAGAATTAATGTCTACAGCAATTGGCCGTGGTATCGCAATTCCACATGTAAGACTTTCTTCTATTACTGACCTCGTTATGTCAGTCGGAATCTGTAAATCACCGATTATTGACTTCCAGACAATCGATGATGTTCCGGTTCAGCTTTTGATTATGATCGGTGCTGCTTATAACCAGCATTCTTATTATCTTCAGACTTTGAGTTTCTTGAGTGCTAAACTTAAGAAAACAGAACTTCGCGATGCACTTTTGGCTTCTACAAATCCAGAAGAAGCTTACGGACTTTTGATT
>JAGHSB010000111.1 GCA_018066075.1 Candidatus Treponema scatequi | reverse complement strand
ATATAAGATAATATTATGTGGAGTATTTTTATGCCTGATAAAGAGTTTTCTGCACAATTCATTGAAACTATCGACCAGAGGTCAATTTATTACAATCAAGAAGTCTTTCCAAAACTGCTCGAACAGTACCGTCTTCTTCACACATGCGTAAAAAATCTCATCGATGCCCTTGTTCAGAAATCAATCATCAAGCCGGACCCTTATAAACTCGAAAAGAAAATCTCAGACATTGCACTCATTTCAAACGAACAGTTTCTCGATTCAGAAAAATCTCTCGTAATCGGTACACGCGTTTCAGATTACGAAGCAATGCTCGACTTCATCTGTACATATTACAAATTTTCACTCGACAACATGAGTTTTGGTAAAATTAAGAAGTTTGTGGAATTTAACAATACCTTTTTATGGGGAAATTTTTCAACATCAAATCCGTCTCCTAACACCCGTGGATTTGCACTCCTTTTGTCAGAAGCAAAATACAGTTCACAGGCAATGACAGTCAGCACAATCAATGACAACCTTTCAAAATGCGATAAGTCGACAAAACAGATAAATGCAATCTTAAAAGAGCTCAATGAATTTCAGAAAGAAGTTTACAAAGCTCACGTAAGAAAAAATGTATTTGACTATCCGAAATTTGATACAGATAAGGCAAATGCAACAATCGAAGCAGAGATTGCAGAAATAAAAAAACATTACGGCGCTGTAATGGGAAAGACTCCATTCTACACAGCCCTCATCGAAGAAATTGCACAGGAAGACTTAAGTCCTAACAGAGCAAAACTTCAGCAGAACATTCTTTCAAAACTCAAAGTAGAACTTCAAAACAGTCAGAAAAAAGAAAAAACAATCGATACAAAAGATATCCTCATGCAGGCAGTACATGCACTTTCTGGTCTCGCACCACAGCTTGAAGTAGTATCTGTTAAAATTGCAGAAAACCATAAACTCTTGCAGAACGAAAACAATTCATTCTTTGCAAAACTCGGTCGTGCACTCAGAAAAGCATTCAGCATTGCAGAACCTCCTGTTACATACGAAATCACAATCACAGATGCAACGACAGGTTCAAAGACAAGAGAAAAACTTGAATACACAGAATTCTTCCAGAATCTTGTAAAGAAAATAAACTTCTATAATTCTTTCTCGCTCCGTCAGTCACAGGGCTATCAGAAAATCGAAGCAAGTTCTCCGGAAAAGATTCTCGACTTTTTAAACAAACAGATTTCAGAAGCACAGAAACTTCTCGTAAGAATCGGTGCCCTCGATGAATTCTTCAAGGCTGCTGCAGTCGGAGAAGACAAGAAACTTGTTAAAGGTCTTAAAATCGAATTAACATCACTTAAAAATACAATCGTAAACACAAACCAGCATCGTGCTGACTACATTTCATATGTAGAAGAACAGACACAGCTTGCTAAACTCGGAATCACAAATGACAAATAATTTTAAAAGAATTTTCAGCACTGCACTCTTATTGGGTGCAGGCTTTTTTTTGCACGCACAGATTACTCCAAGAGATTATCTCGAAGACATTCTTTCAGACATAAATCCACCAGATTATGACGAAATTCCTGAAACACAGAAAAACCTCACAGTCGTAATGCAGCGCGGAAACCTCGATTTAAATCCGCACACTTCTGCATACACAGATGAAGCACAGATTTTAAACAGTCTTTACGAAGGACTTTTTACATACAGTCCGATAACATCAGAACCAGAAAATGCACTCGTCGACTCATACACAGTAAGCCGCGACATGCTTGTTTATAATTTCAAATTAAAAGAAGCACAATTCTCAAGCGGAAGACAGATTACCGCGCAGGATTTTAAAGATTCATGGATTGAACTTTTAAAAACACCAGGTGCATATTACGCATCATTTCTCGATGTAATCAAAGGTGCAAAAGCATTCAGACTTGGAAAAGGAAAAGCAGAAGACGTTGCGATTTTTGTAAAAGATAATTTAACTCTTCGCATAGAACTTGAAAGCCCCGCAGCACATCTTCCGAAAATTTTATGTCTTCATGCATTCTCTGTAATTGATCTGAAAGACAGTTCCTTTTCAGGACCATACTGCCTGACAGATGTTACTCCGACAAAAATCATTCTCAAAAAAAATTCTTTTTACAGAGAAGAAGGTGCTGTTCACATTCCACAGGTAAACATTTTATTTTCTTCAGATTCAGAAGACAATACGACTCTCTTTAACGCAGGAGTTGCACAATGGATTTCTGCAGACTGCAATGCAAAAACAATTCTAGATAAATCTGCAGTAAATTTTTATCCGCTTTTTGGAACATATTACTTTTTCTTCAAACTTAAAAACAAAGTGCTCACTCCAAAAGTCCGACAAGCCCTTATGGAAGCAACACCATGGAAAAAACTCCGCGAAGGTTCCCTCTGCCCCGCACCGACATTAGTCTATCCGATTACAGGCTACACATCACCTTCTGCACTCGATTACACAGACCCTGACCACGCAAAAGAACTCATCAAAGAAGCAAGAAAAGAACTCCGCTTAAAAGACAAAGAAGAAATCGAACTCACTTTCGAAATCCCTGAAGGCGACAGCATCTACGAAGCAGCCAGAATCTTAAAATACGCCTGGGGCGAAATCGGAGTAAGACTCAACATCAAAGTCAATTCAAACCCGGCATACATTTCTGAAATCTCAAAAATGGACTCAGACCTTTTCATATACACATGGATCGGCGACTTTCCAGATCCTGTTGCATTCCTCGAACTTTTCCGCTCAGACTCATCGCTTAACGAAACCTTCTGGGCAGACAAAAAATATGACGAACTTCTCGACAAGGCAAGCCGTACAAAAAATTCCAAAGAACGACTCGACATCCTCTCGCAGGCAGAAGACCTTCTTCTCTCAGCAGGCGTCATAATTCCACTCACACACTCAATCGACATGAACATCGTCGACAAAAACGAAATCGGCGGATTCTACGAAAACGCACTCGGACTGCACCCGTTCAGATACATGTACTTCAAAAAAGCAAAATCTCAGTTCAAGTACGGCAAAGTTGCAAAATTTTAGTTAAGTGGAACTTGTAACACCGCCATCAAAATACTATAATATTTGTCATAAATCTCTATTAATCACAAAGGAAAAATCACTATGGTTATTCTTACATTGAACTGCGGATCTTCATCTGCAAAATACCAGGTTTATGACTGGGATAACAAAGAAGTAATGGCAAACGGCGTTGTAGAACGCATCGGCTCAGACGGAAGCTGCATCACACACAAAGCAAAAGGACAGAAAATCGAACTTGAAAGCGCTTGTCCTACTCACAAAGAAGCAATCGAATTAATCTTGAAAGAAATCACTGACAAAGACGTTGGTGTTATTAAATCAATGGACGAAATCGGAGCTGTTGGTCACCGCGTACTTCATGGTGGAGACAAATTTACAAAGTCTGTTCTCGTAACTCCAGAAGTTCTCGACGGATTCCGCTCGGTAATCGACTTAGGCCCTCTTCACATGCCTGCAAACATCATGGGTATCGAAGCAGCTCAGAAAGTAATGCCAAACATTCCACACGCAGCAATCATGGATACAGCATGGCACCAGACAATGCCAGAAGAAACATTCCAGTACGCAATTCCACGCGAATGGTACGAAAAATACGCAGCACGCCGCTACGGATTCCACGGAACATCTTTCCTCTACACAGCAAAACGCGCAGCAGTTCTTCTCGGAAAAGACCCTAAAGATACAAACCTCATCATCTGTCACATCGGAAACGGTTCTTCAATGTGTGCAGTTAAGAACGGACAGTGCTACGATACAACAATGGGTATCACACCGCTCGAAGGTCTCGTAATGGGAACTCGTTCAGGTGACATCGACCCTGCTCTTCCATTCTACATCATGAGAAAAACAGGAATGTCAGCTGACGAAATGGACAAAGCACTCAACAAAAAATGTGGTTGTCTTGGAATCACAGGCAAATACACAGACCGCCGCGACATCGAAATCGCTGCAGCAGAAGGCGACAAACTTTCACAGCTCTGTATCGAAATGGAAGCACTCCGCATCAAAAAATACATCGGTGCATTCATGGCAGAACTCGGACATGTAGACGCAATCGTATGGACAGCAGGTGTCGGCGAACGCGGACCTATCACACGCGGTAAAGCATGTTCAGGCCTCGAAGAATACGGAATCAAAATCGACGCTCAGCGCAACGAATGGTCATTCACAGGCAACGCAGAAACATGCATCTCAGCAGATGACTCAAAAACAAAAATCTTCGTAATTCCAACAGACGAAGAACTCGTAATGACAGAAGACGCATACGCCCTCATGAAAGGCACATACGATGTTCATACAAACTTCAAATACTCTTTCCAGGACCCATCATATGTAAACAAAGCCCGCGAAGCAGGCCTCGTTGGCGACCTCAAAAAGAGACCAAACCTCGAAAAAGTAATCGTAAGACCTAACAAATAGTCAAAGGTTATTTTTAATGGAATTTAGAGCTGCCGCTTTTGTAAGCGGTGGCTTTTTTTTGGGGGAGTAACAAATTATGATTGAAATTAATCAATATGAGGAATAAAAATCTATTTCTTTGCTACTTTTAATATTTCACCATTACTATGTTTAATATGATACATATCAATTTCTTGATATTTCTGAGCTTCTAAGAATTGTTGTAAAATCTGATCTGCCTGTTGTGATGGAATAAATACATATTCCATTTTATTCTGGTTCTGAAACATATGTCGGGCATATTCAACTTTTGCCTGCGTTTCTGCAATTGGAATTAGATTTTCACCCTTTATTTCAACAATATAAAAGTTACCACTTTTCATTTCAATAAGAAAATCCGGATAATAAGAACGCAATGCATGGCTTTCTGGATCAATATATCTTACAAAGAAATCTCCTTGACCGTTTGTTAACATACCAGTAAACC
>JAGHSB010000268.1 GCA_018066075.1 Candidatus Treponema scatequi | reverse complement strand
CTATATGATTTTGTCAACTTTTTTTTTTATTTTTTAAAAGTCTTCATCACCAGAAGTATAAATACTTCTATTATCAATGTACATCTCAACCGAATTTATTTTGCCAAAATTACTCATAACATTGCGTTTGAATAATTCTATGCCAGTTTTAATCTCAGAGCAGCTTCCTGCCCTGTCAAGGACGTCAGATGAGAGATTTACATACAAAACCCCGTCATGGACAAATCTTGAAATAATATGTGTTTCAGCAGAAAAAAGGCCTTTGAAGCGTTCTGTACGAGGACCAGCAACAAGCTCGTCTACATATCTCAGAACGTTTTCAGGATAACTCTTAAGCGGCAGATTTCTATGTTCCACTGAAAGCTTACCTGTATCTGCAGATTCGAAGTAAAATTTATATCTTGCGCCAGGCATTGAAATAAGCCATGCACCAAGTGAAATTACAAAAAAGAGACAAGATACGAGAAGAAGGATTTTTACTTCATTTCGTTCATATTTAAGGTTTTTAAGATTCAAATTGCTCATTATTTAGTTCCTGTGAAGCCGCGCGAACGCTCAAAATGGGTTACGAACGCTGATATACCATTATATATCCCGAGGGCGCTCTTTTGCAAGTATGCCTTGTCATTAAGGCAGCAAGCTTCCTCATAATTTGTCAAAAATCCGAGTTCGATGAGGACGCTAGGCATTTTGGAATTTCGTACTACAAACCACTCTTCTGCCTTGATTCCGCGGGATGCTGACTTTGAACCAATCTGTGCCGTCAAACCGTCGAGAATGAGCTTTGCAATGAAAATGCTTTCTGTAGTATATTCTTCTTCCATCATAGAATTTAAGATGTTTGTTACGGTCGGGTCATCGTCTGCCTTTGAGTCGATTACTGTCCTGCGGTAACCTGGAGTGAGGTACCATACTTCATACCCTTTTGCCTTTTTATCAAGGGACGCATTTACATGGATTGAAATATAGAGAACTGCTTCGTCATCCTTGAGTTTTACGGAGTTTGCAATTTCTGTTCTCTGCTGCAAAGTCAAGAATACATCAGTACTTCTTGTCATGATGATTCTTTTGTCAGGGTATGCTTTTGAGAGCATCTGTGAAAGCATGTTTCCGACTGTAAGGTTTACGTCTTTTTCTTTTACAGTGACATTCTTTCCGTTGATTTTATGAGTCATGCTGGCACCTGGGTCTTTGCCGCCATGTCCCGGGTCAATGATAATTGCACCGATTTTTGGATTTGAAGAATCTGGAGCCGCTGCAAAAAAGTCATCGATTTCTGAAAGAAATGCAGATGTTACTTTGATCTGTCCCTCTGTAATTACAGGGGCATCTGTATAACCTATTTTTGTACTATTAAAAAGGACAAAGTTCTGTTCAGGTCTGAAAACAAGATGCTGGTTGTTTTTTTCGAGGATACCTGTATTTGAAAGTGAATCCCAGTACAAGACAATTCCACTTTTACCCGCTTCTTCGACAAGGTCTTTGTCTGCAGTCTGCGCAAATGAAAATGAGAATATTGAAAAAAGTAAAATGAAAGCTGAAAAGAGTTTTTTATTCTGCTGCATAAAGTGCACCTTGAATTCCCCCACGGATTAAGTAAAGCCAGAATTTTCTGTAATCTAATTTTTTATGATCACGCTTCATAATATTAAACTTTTCGAGCGTTTCCTGCAATGACAGGTAATTCCAGTCGCGGGCCTTTAATATTTCTTCTGATTTGAGGACATCCGGAATGAAATTGAGGACGTTCATTTTTTCAGGAATTGAAATGTCTTTCTTTTCAAGTTCGAGTTCGAGAGCCTTGATGATTCCACCTGAGAAATTAAAAGCGTTAGGCGGAAAGTCTTTTTCCTGAGGATGTTTTTTTCCTTCAAGGAAAGCTGTTGTTGCTTCGTTGTCTGCTTCGAGCTGGATAGTTATATTTTTGATGAAGTTTTCACATTCAGATATTGCTTCTTCACGGCTTTCTGAAACTGAAATTATGTTTCCGCATTTTTCAACGTTGTTTCGAGGGAATGTTACAGTGTCCCCTTTTTTAACGCGAGGCAAAATATTTTTAATGATGTTTTCGTTGTATTTCTGGTCGAGTCCGTAAATGTTTTTTACAACACCTGGAATCGAAATCCATGCACGTTCTGCGCTTACCCTTTTACTTTCTACGGCATAGAGTTTAAATGGGGATGCGATATTTAAAGGCTTTCTGTTTGATTCAAGGTCAGATGGAACTTCTCCGCACGCAATCTGAATTGCAGCTTTTGTTAGGTTTAAATCTGAAGAGTATGGATATGTCCAGCCTGACATGTAACCGCCCGAAAGTCTCGCAGCGATTTCGCCGATCATCGGACCGTTTTCTGTATATTTGATGTCAGCTTTGGCAGCTCCTCGTGTGAGACCGAGAGCATGAACGCCTTCTGAGAATGTTTTTACAAGTTCATCGTATTCGTCTTTTGAAATTGAAGTCGGCATTGTGTGGCCTGTTTCAATGAAATATGGCGGATAGTAAATGTGGCGGTCTGCAAAACCTGTGATTGTCATTGTTCCGTCGTAAATGAGAGCATCGATTGAAAACTCAGGTCCTGCCATGTATTCTTCGAAAATACAAGTCTGGCTTCTTGAATATTTGATTGCTTCTTCAACGCTGTAAAGAAGTTCACTTTTGTTTCGGATCATGCGGCAGCCGCGGGCACCCATATTGTCTACAGGTTTTACGACGCAAGGATAAACGAGATTTGCTACGAACTCAGGTGTGAGTGTTTCGCAGATTTTGTCTCTTGTTACTTTTATAAATCTTGGTGAAGAAACTGATTCTTTGTCGAAGGCAGTACGCATACGAGTTTTTTCGCTTGCATTGAGGGCTGCTTCAAATGAATGAGATAAAAGTCCTGCTTTTTCACTTGCATATGAAACAGAAGCAGAAAAGTCAGTTCCGGCTGTAAAGATTGCGACGAGATTTTCTTTTTCTTTTAATTCGAGTGCATAGTCTGCAATTTCTTCGCGTGCCTTCAAATCGATTTTTTTGAAGACATCTGCAAGGCCGACGCATACGGCATTTTCATTTGCATCGATTACGAATACTTTGAGTCCGAGTTCTTTTGCACTTTCGATTGCAGGCTTCTGCATGAGTCCTGCACCGAGAATTAAAATTGATTTACTGTTCATCGTAAATTCCACTTATTTTTTTACAGTATACTTCATAAGTATCGCCTAGTTTTCGCATTTTCATTATTGCTCCGGCGATTTTGAAAAGTACTGAATCAGATTTTATATTGTGTTTTTTTATAAATGGCAGACGTTCAGGGTGGATTCCTGTTGTGACGATTTTTTCAACTTTGAATCCGAATGTTTTGAGGACATTCTGTGTGTTTTGCGGAGCCCAGACTGTAAAGTGATCTTTAGGGCTCTGGATGAAAAACGATTTTTTGTTGTAGCGGGCAGAAACGCCTGATGCACTCGGTGTTGAGAAAGCAAATACTCCGCCCTCTTTGAGAAGTCCGTTTATTTTTCTGAGGTTTGTCTTAAGGTCTTTGATATGTTCGATTACATACCACATTGTGACTGCATCAAAACTTTCAACATCGAAAACTTTTTTTGAATCGACATCTGCAAATGATGAAATTGCGGCTTTGAGTTTTAAAGTTTCATTGATGTATTTTACGCCGTCTTCTGCGATGTCCGTTCCGCATGAATTGAAGCCATTTTCAGAAGCTGCTTTCATAAATGGTCCGTAAGCACAGCCAATGTCGAGAATTGATTTTGAGCTTCCGTCTTTTGAACCGAGAGTTTTGAGAATATTTTTTACTCTTGAATATCCGCTTTTCTTGATTGAATCAAAATCATCAAGATAAGTTTTTCCGTACTGCTTTTTGTATTCGTCTGCAAAATAGTTTTTCTGGTAAACGACAGTTTCTGAGTCATCTGAGAATGAGATGTAAATCATTTTGCAGTTTGAACACTGTCTGAATGTATGATGGTCAGTTCTTGCAATTACTCGGTCAAACGTGTCTTTCTGGCATACAGGACATCTGTATTTTTTTGCCTGTGCAAGGGAAAGTATGTATTCAGAAAGATTTGTATTGCAGTCTGATTTTTTTTCAAAGTGAGTTGATGTGAGCTTTGAAATGTCTGAAAGCTTTTTTTCAAAAGTTTTAATGTTTACGCTGTTCTGTGGAATGTAAGCAAAGCCGTATTTTTTTGAAAGGTTTTCGTGAAGTTTTGATGTGCTTACGAGAAGAACAGGTGTATTTGCAAAAAGGCATTCGTATGCTGTAAATCCGTAGTGAGTTACTACAAGGTCGTATTCACAGACATGATTTTTAAGGTCATCGATTTTAGCAAGAACACCGAGCTTTGATCTTAACGGGGCCGGAATCTTTTCTGTAAATTCTGATGCGTTTTTAATGAGTACTGTGACTTTATATCCAAGTGTCAAAAGTGCAATTGCAGAAGGAAGCGTCAAACCAGAAGGGTCTTCTCCACCGAATGTGACAAGAACTCTGTTTATTGCATTTTCTTTTGGATACTGAGGCTTTATTTCTGTTCCGCCTTCGATGAAATATGGATTTACAAGATTTGCTTCTCGCTTGAGATTATAAGACGGAATAATATCAAGAATGAAATCAGGATCGTTAAAACATTCAAATCCTTCGTCGATGAAAACTGTCTTTGAAAGTGAACGGAAAGTCCTGATTTCATCTTCTGTCATTTTGAACATATCGCAGACGATAAAGTCATATTCATCTTTGAGCGGAAGCTTTGTAATGAGTTTTTCTTTTGGAAAATCAGTAAGAAATTCTGAATAATCAATTTTTTCCGAAACTGATTCATCGATGTAAATTGCACCTTTTACGGCAACTGCAAGTTTTGCACATCTTCTGAAGTGACCAGTTCCCTGGGACTTTTTGATACTTGGAACAAATAAAACTTTTTTCGAAACAGACGGATCCGAAAGAGATTCGAGGACATCTTTTGAATTGAAAGGAGGCTTTATGTCTTTTTCTGAAAGGTCGTTTATTACATCGAGCGCGCGAATGTAGTCTGCTTTTGTGTCGATTGTAGTTCTTAAATGAGGTGCATTGTATTTGTCCGGAGAAGGCAAAAATACAGAGTTGAAGCGGTCAGGATGATTGTAAAGAGATGGTCCTACATGTTCGTGATCGTATGCAAGGTCTGTAAGAGAGCGCGCCTTCAAAAGCGAAGAACCGTTGAAGATTTCGATTCCGCTTCCGTGAGGGAGTCCTGTGTATGTAATGTAATCGGCTTTACCGTAGTAATCTGTTTTATAAAGTTCCATGAGCTCAGAAGCTGCATCGAAAAACAAAAAAGGATTGTCTGCAGTTGCCCTCAAAACGATATCGATATTTTCGCGTTCGATAAGTTTACAGTAACGATCGAGAACATCATCTTTTGAGCCTGCAAAAATTTTAAATCCGTTTTCTTCACAAATCGGAGCAAGCGCATTTTCTGAATCATAGTCACATGCAACAAAGTAATCGTCAGCACTCACCTTCTTCATTGACTGTAAAGTCCACGATAAAAGCGGCCGGCCGGAAAGAGGATAAATTGCTTTTGACGGAAGTCTTGTAGATGATAATCGGCACTGAACGATTACTGCTGTTTTCATTTTTCTGTTCCCCATGATGTAATCAATTCTGCTGCATCCATTCGAAATCTGTATTTATTTTTTTCAACCCATTCCTGAGCATCTTTAAATTGCTTGAGAGTTTCAACAAAACCGCAGCATGTTCTTCGCATTGTCCTGAAAATTGCTGACTTTGGAAGTTCACCGTGGTCAAGATTGAAAACTGGTGCAAGGTTTTTGAGGTAAAATCTGAACTGACTCAAAGTACTTGTAGTGTCTTCTACAGGGACATTGCCGATGAAGGAAATTGTAAAACCGCTTGTAACAGTAATCTTTTCTCCCCAGAGCCATGCCCTCAAAGAAAGGTCGAGATTCTGCCAGTACGGACTTTCGATTGTATAGTCGTATCCGCCGAGCTGGATAAATTTCTGTCTGTTGAAAAGTCCGATAAATCCAAGCGGATAAAGTGTATCACGGCCGTCAAAAACTGTTGTAGTTGAAGCAACTTTGAATACACCGTTTTCTACAGTCGGAACAAAATCAATGCTTATTGTCTGTGTCTTATCAAGAGTCATTCTCGGAACATAGCAGAAACAATTTTTCTCGATGAGTTTTGCCGCAATGTTTGAAGAAAGCATAAATGTTGAAATCTGAACTGTATCACGCAAAACAAGGACATAATCCGCATCTGTTTCAGACATGCCGATATTGATGAGATCTCCGTCAGTAACTTTTTCCTGAGGAATGATGAATTTTACGTTTGGAAACTGATTTACTAAATCTTCAAGATTATAGTTTTCAGAATTTGTTTCCATTGAGATGATATTTTTAAATCCGCAGTTCTGAAGGTTTTCAAGATTCTGTGCGCGGAGATGAGTTCCGCCTGAGTTTAAGAGAATGACGGAAACATTCATCTTTGCTTTTGCAGAATTTCTTTTTCCACCGAGAACTGTGCGGCTGATTAACCTCTCATTAAAAATTGTAGGTATAATATTCATCACAAACCTCGCATCCGCCCGAGTATTTTTTATCAATATGTTTTTTTAATTCTTCATCAAATTTCTTCCAGATGTTTTCAATCGAATCTGTAAATACATTTCCGACTGGGGCATCAAAAGATTTATTTTTACAAAGCGGAACATCACCGTTTGCAAGAATGTTAAAATCTCTTCTCAAGTGCCAGCAAGGAAATCTTTCAATCGGAGAAAGATCTGCGCTCTTGTGGTCATCAAGTTTTTTACGGAAGTTATCATATTTCTGAATGATGAAGTTTCCGTTTGAAATTGAAGTCTTTTCTTTGAATGTTCTGAAGAATGATTCGAGTTCTTCTTCGTTTTCGTTTATTCTGAGGTACTGTGCGTAAACGCTGCCAGCAAAAAGCGAGTTTAAGTATTTCACTGATTCAACTGCATTTTCGTATCTGAGGCCCGGGTGAAGCTTTTCGTAAGTCTCCCCTTTCATCGCGTCGAGTGAAACAATCCAGATTAAGCCAGGAAGTCCGTTTGCGCATGTTCCCTTTGAAAGTGATTTTTCGGCAAGGGATTTCATTGAAGCATTAAAACTAGATGACGGATTTGCAAGTTCCACTTTTGAAACATCAAAACCTGTTGTCTCAACTAAAATTGTAAGACCCGGATATTTAAAACCTTCTTCGACAAATTTAAAAAAGTCTTTGTGCATTACAGGTTCGCCCCACAATGACAGACTTACAACGCTATCTGGATTTACAGAATTGATGTCTCTCAAAAGTTTTGCGTACTTTTCAAATTCCATTTCACCGCACTGATTCTTTTCGAGTTTTGAATATGCACAGTAAGTACATTTTGAAGGACAGCTTTTTTCAATCTGAATGTTAAAGTAAGCCGGAATTGTTTTGATTACTTTTTCGTTTACTGCTTTTGAAATTACTTTCTGAACGTCTTTTTTGTCTTCGTCTGACATTGATGATGTGAGTTCAAAAAGATTTTTGCATGCAAGATAATTTTCTTTTTTGCTGCATTCAAAATCAAAGCGGTAAAGTCTCCAGTCGATGCTTGAGATTTCTGTTTCGATTTCAAATGAGTTGATGTCAGTCTTTAATAAATCCATTACAGAATCTTTTGTAACGAGTTTGTTTTTGAGGTCGTCTTTTGTTTTGATTAATTCACTTAAAATACCTGAAAGTCCAGTGTCGATGATTTCAGGGCATACGCCATAAGGATAGCCGTCAGCAAAACTGTATTCGCTTTTGTATTCTGTGTGAGTTGAAATAAGTTTTTTCGTAAGTTCTGCGTTTAAGAAAGGACAAAAAGCCATTGAAAAAAGTGCAAAATCAGAGCCGTCTTTTGAAAGAGCTGCCTTGATTTCTGAAAAAAGCTTTTCGTTTGTCCAGGTATCTTCTGAAACAATGTCAATTTCAAGACCGAGGTCTTTTTTTGCTTCTTCAAATGCCCTTTTTACAAGTTCCACTTCTGAAGAAAAACAGAAAATTACTGTTTTTGAGCCGTTTTCGAGCTTTTTTGCCCATTCGAGCGTACGGAATAAGGCATTTTTGCCACCAAATGTATTTTCAAAACCAAAATTGCCGCATTTTTCGGCAAATAAAATATTTAGACTTTTCATCTTTTCAAATATCGGATTTTCAGTTGATAAAGTTAATTACATTGTATACAATTATCGAGGTGGAAGGAATGGAACAATTTATACAGCCTGAAAATATCGTTTACTCAGTTTCTCAGATTAACGGGCTCATCAAAAATCTTTTCGAAGAATCATTCGGCCAGATAACAATCGAAGGCGAAATTTCCAACTTTAGACCAAACAGTACCGGCCACCTCTATTTTTCACTTAAAGACAAAGATTCACAAATCGGAGCCGTAATGTTCCGCTTTAAGGCTGCTTATTTAAAATTTGCTCCAAAAGACGGAATGCTCGTCAGATGTAAAGGCAAATTAAGCGTTTATGAGCCTCGTGGAACTTACTCAATCAACATCGATTCAATGGAACTTGCAGGCGAAGGAAACATTCTTCTCATGCTCGAAGAACGAAAGAGAAAACTCGCTGCAGAGGGACTTTTTGACCAGAGCCGAAAAAGAGAACTTCCGATTTTTCCAAAGACAGTCGGTGTCGTTACAAGTAGTACTGGAGCAGCCCTTCGCGACATCATGCAGATTGTAAGAAGACGAAATCCGACAACTTCGATTACGATTTTTCCGGCAATCGTTCAGGGAATGGATGCAGCTCCTTCTATCGTGAGACAAATTGAAACTGCGAACGCTTTTAATATGTGCGATGTTTTGATTGTTGGTCGCGGCGGTGGATCTCTCGAAGACCTTTTACCATTTTCAGAAGAGTCAGTTGTCAGAGCAGTTGCCGCTTCTAAGATTCCTGTAATCTCAGCCGTAGGTCACGAAATCGACTGGGCTCTCTGCGACTTTGCAGCAGACAAACGAGCACCGACTCCTTCTGCCGCAGCCGAACTCTGCACTCCCGTAAAATCAGAAGTCATCGCATATTTACAGAACAAACAGAACGAATATTACACTGCAATCAAATCAAAAGTTGAAAACTTAAAATTAATGGTAAAACAGTTTTCAGCAGAAAACATGGAAACACGCTTTCGCTCAATCGAACAGCCTATTCTCTATCGATTTGACATTGCAAAAGAAGAACTCCTAAACGGAATGAAAGACCGCCTCGAAGAAACAAAAGTTCACATCGAAAAAATGCGCACTGTTCTCGAAGCATCAAACCCGAACCTCATTCTCGCAAAAGGATATTCAATGGTCCGCGACAAACAAACCGGAAAAATCATCCGCAGTTTAAGCGACACAGCTCTTGGTTCAGAAATAGAAATTGTTCCTGCAAGTGGAACTATCACAGCCACAGTCACTGGAGGAAAGGCATAATGAAAAACTTTGAAAAAAATCTTGAACGACTTGAAGAAATAACAGAAAAAATCAAAAGCAAAGACATCTCTCTTGAAGAAGCTCTTTCGTCTTTCGAAGAAGGAATCCAGCTTGCAAAGGGAATGGAAAAAGAAATCGACCGCATCGAAGGAAAGATTCAGATTTTGATGAACCAGCCGGCTCCAGACTCTGATGAAAATCCAGAACTCGATTTGTTTGCTGACGCCGATGTCGAAACAGGAAGCGCCGGAGCTCCAAAGAAAGGAACCCGTCAATGAGCATAAAAAATCCTGTTAAGGTTTTAAGCGCAGAAGTTGCAAGAAAGATTGCAGCAGGCGAAGTCATCGACAGACCAAACGCAATCATCCGAGAACTCATGGACAACGCAATCGACTCAGGTGCAGACTCAATCACGGTCGAAGTTACAGACGGTGGAATTTCAAAAATCCGCGTCACTGACAACGGCTCGGGAATGACTCGCGAAGACCTCGAGCTCGCACCAGTTTCTCACGCAACAAGCAAAATCACGACAGAACAGGATTTACTAAATCTTTCAACACTCGGATTTCGCGGCGAAGCATTAAGTTCAATTGCATCAGTCGCAGAACTTACAATCAGCTCAGGAGAATACAAGCTCGAAGCTGATGTCACTTCAAAAAATAAAATCACAGAAATACAGCCAGTTGCAGGAACTATCGTCGAGTCAGCAAATCTTTTTGCAAACTTTCCGGCACGACGCCTCTTTTTGAAACGACCTGCAACAGAAGCAAAAATGTGCCAGAACACTTTTATCGAAAAGGCACTTCCTTTTTACAACATTGACTTTCGCTTTTACTCAGACGGTGAACTAAAATACAACCTTTCAAAAACAGATTCGATTCAGAAGCGAATGACAGAAGCGCTCGACTACGGCAGCAAAAAAGATCTTTTCTACACAATCAAAAATGCCGCATCTGACGAAAGCTGGAGTTATACTCTCGTAATCGGAGAACCATCGATTTACCGAAACGACAGAAAAGACATCGGCATTTTCGTAAACAACCGAAAAGTAAACGAATACTCACTCGTTCAGGCAATAGAATACGGCGTTCAGGGCTTTTTTCCAAACGGAACACACCCTGTTGCAAACCTCTTTGTAACAATCAATTCAGACCTTGTAGACTTCAACATTCACCCTGCAAAAAAAGAAGTCCGCTTCAAAGACATTGCAGACTTGCACCACTCCGTTTCATCAAGCACACAAAACTTTTTCAAAACTTACACAATAAAATCAATTCAGCCGAAACTCGATTCGTCATACTACGAAAATACTTTCTCGAATGATTTTTATTCAACACCAAAAGAAAAATCATCTTCTGTTTCAAATGGAACATCATCATATTCGGGCTCTTCACGAAGCTCAACTTCACAAGATGCACGCTCAATGTTCATGAACTCAAATTCAAAAACTTATGCATCACACCTTGCAGACCTCGCTTCACGAGACGAAATCGCCGGGCTTGGAAGTGATGGAAGTTTTGGAAGTGATGGCAATATTACAAACGGTGCAGTTATTACAAGTGATGCAAATCCAGATACAGATGCCGGTACTGCAAATTCCACTAACCACTGCCGCTACATCGGCTCGGCACTCGGCGTATTTCTCATCGCAGAAAAAGACGACACGCTCTACCTCATCGACCAGCACGCAGCACACGAACGCATTTTATACAACAACATAATTTCAAACCCCGCAAAAAGCCAGAAACTTTTGATCCCGTTTGAGCTCGAAACTCAGAACGCAGCAGATGACGCATACCTTGAATCAATCACTGACGAGCTTGAAAAAGCAGGATTCATTTTGAAAAACTGTTCAAACGGAAAATGGCAGATAACGGCTGTTCACGAAAGATGGACTTTGTCTGAAAGTGATTTGCAGAAAATGCTGCTCGATGAGAAAGTTGCCCCGGAAAAGATTTTGACTCACATCGCAGCGACAACTGCATGCAAGGCGGCAATAAAAGACGGCTACTATCTCGATTCAGACACAGCAGCCGAACTCTGTGAAAAAGCTTTAAATCTCGAAGACCCGCACTGCCCGCACGGCCGCCCTATCTGGACAGCAATCACTCGAGAAAAACTCTTCGAACTCGTACGCCGAACATAAAAAAAAGGAAAGACACTCGAAAGCATCTCTCCTTTTTCATTCAACTTAGTTCTTTATTGTATCAAGCAAAGACTTAACTTCACTTGCACGATATTCAGGTTTCTTTGTTTTAAGAGCCTGCAAATATCCTTCTGCACTTGTCATATCTTTAAGTGCGATGCAGACTTTTGCAAGTTCGATGTATGCGTCGTAGTTATCAGGTTTCTGTTTGATTACTTCCTGATAAGTGATTTTTGCACTGTCAAATTCCCCTGCTTCTGCCTGAGCCTTTGCAAGGTTTGTTCTTACCTTGTTGTCTTTAGGATTAATCTTTACAGCCTTAAGATAATAGTTAATCGCATTTGAATAATCTTTTTTCATAAGATATGCGCTTCCGAGGTTGTTGTTGATTTCAAAGCTGTTTTTATCAAGATTATATGCCTTTGTTAAGAAACTCAAAGCTGTATCTGCATCAGGCGGATTCATTTCAAGGAACATGATTCCGAGGTTTGTCATAGCCTTAGAATGGTTTTCATCCAGAGTCAAAGCTTCACGGTAAAGTGCGATTGCCTTGTTCTGGTCACCGTTCTTTTCTGTTACGAGACCGTAGTTATATACAACCATTGCCTGTTCTTTTGCATTTCTGAGTGAAGACTTTGTGTTGTAAGCTTTCTCAGCATACTTAAGTGCTTCTGCGCTTTTGTTCTGGTTGTAGAGTACTGTCGAAAGATTGTAGTAAGTCATCGGATCTTCAGTAGTTCCGAGTTTTGCAATTGCGCGTCTGAAAAGTTCTTCTGCTTTCTCATATTTTTCAAGATATGCATAAACTGCACCGCATTCCTTGAGCGCATTTACATTGTCAGGTTCAATTCTGATGACTTCTTCGTAAGGCTTGATTGCCCCGGAAGCGTCATTAAAGTTTCTGAACAGAATTCTTGCTTCTTCAAGATATGCCTTTGCATGGTTTGGATTTACATTGCGTGCATTTCTGAAAGATGTAAGTGCATCCTGGTTGAGGCCAAGCTGCTTACATGTAAGTCCGAGGTTAAAATGTGAAGATTCAAAGTTCCTGTTGAGCTTAATTGATGTGTTATATGAAGTTCTAGCCTGAGCGTACTTTCTGTTGATCTGCTGGCGTCTTCCGAGATAGTAGTAATAGAGGTAGTTGTTAGGATCATTCTGGGCTGCAAGTTCAAGTTCCCTTTCTGCAACTGCTGCGTTCTTGTTGTTTTCTGCATTCATTGCAAGAATAAAGTGAGCTTTTGCATTATTAGGATCTTTTTCAATTGCCTTTTCTGCATACTTTACGGCATTCTTCATCAATGTAGCTTTAGTCTGAGGATTATTTTCCCTTTCCGAAGCATCGTAAAGATTCGAAGCAATTTCTGCATATTTAGATCCAGAGAATGCAGGTTCTCCCTGGTCGATAGGCAAAAGTGCTACTGCATCTTCATACTTTTTGATTGCAGCATCAGATTTACCAGAGTTTAAGTTCTGGTTTCCCTGATTGATAAGGTCATTGATTTTAGCAATCTTTTCTGCAGTCTTTTTATTCTGTTTTGCAAGCTCTTCTTCTTTTGCTTTCTGCTTTGCTTCTTCTGCCTTTTTCTGGTCAGCCATTGCCTTTTCCTGAGCTTTGCGGTCAGCTTCGTTCTGGCGCTGCTGTTCAAGAAGTCTGTTAAGTTCTTCCTGCTGTTTTGCAGAGCGTTGATTTGCGTCATTAAGCTGTCTGCTCATGTCAGAAATTGCATTTGTAAGTTCGTCTGTATTTATATTGATATCGTAATTAGGCTGAGACCCGGCACCGCCGTTAACGATGATTGTATTTCCGTCTTTTCCCTGTTCTGCAAGACCTGCCATAACCTGGTCCCATAGAGCATTTGCTTCTTCATCATCTGGATTTGCAATTAAAAGCTTATCAAGGAGATCCTTTGCAGAATCATACTGACCTTTATCCATATATTTCTGAATAAGCGAAATAGTATTGTTTCTTTCTTTTGCAGACATTGTACCGTTTGAGTTTCTTGAACCAACGGCACATCCCCTGATAAGAAGAATTATAATTAACAGAAGTACGGCAGCTGCAGCACCTATTTTCATGTAGAATTTTCTGTCCTGCTTTTCCTGAGCAAGTTTTCTTTCTTTCTGTTCAGCTTCATAGTCTGACTGTGGAACTGTCCAGAGAGCCTTGATTTCTGCATTGCTCATTTCGATTTCATGATCGAGAGTTCTTTTTGCAGGAGTTTTAGCTGCTGTTTTTGAAGCTGGTTTTGCAGCAGTTTTTGAAGTGGAACTTCTTGCGCCTGTTCCTTTAGATGCAACTGCTTTTGCTGTCTTTGAGACAGGAGCTTTTTTAGCTGAAGCAGATGAAGTTTTTGTGGAACTTCGTGATGCCGAAGTCTTTGAAGCTGTCTTAGAAGCTGTTGCTTTTGAAGCTGTCTTTGAGGCAGCAGTCTTTTTTACGGCTGCTGCTGTTTTTGATTTTGTGGTAGTTGTTTTTGCCATTTCCCTCTATACCCTTAACTTTAAATAATATCCATTAATTTAATCGAGTTCCGATTCATCATCGTAATTCAATACGTCTTCAGCACCGGCACTCATGTTTGTTGTGTCAGATGACTGTTTAAGAGAATTTGCAACATCCTCAAGAAGCTGTCTTCTACGTTCTTCTTCTTCAGCACGTTTCTGGGCAGCGAGTCTTTCCTGCTCGGCACGTGCCTTGTTGAGGCGCTCTTCTTCTTCCATGAGGCGTAATGCTTCTTCTTCTTTTCTTTTATTTTCTGCTATCTGAAATTCCTGCTCTTTTCTGAGGAGTGCAAGAAGCGCCCTGATCTGTTCTTCCTGAGGGTCATTAGGACTGAGCTCAAGATATTTTTCATAGTCTTCTATGCATTCATCAAGTTTATTGAGCTTGAGATAGGCATTTGCACGGTTTAAGTATGGTTCTGAAAAGTTCGGATCTGCTACGATTGTCATCGAATAGCAGTCTGCAGCTTTTGTATAGTTTGTGAGCTTATAGTAAGCATTTCCCTGGTTGTAGTACAAAACCTTTTTGTTTGTTCCAGCTACGGAAATACCGCGGTTATATACTTCTACGGCCTTTTCAAAGTCGCCTGTCTGGCTGTATGCGATACCGAGATAGTTGTATAAATCAGGAGACGGGTTTGCACCGCGAAGTTCACTTTCAAGTACAGGAATGGCCTTTTTAGGTTCATTCTGCATAAAAAGCTTTAATCCTGGAGTAAGGCTCTCTGCAAAGAGGTCTGAAGAAATGATAAGTGCGAGGCAAATTAATGCTCTCTTGTAAAAACCTTTCATATATGTAATAATC
>JAGHSB010000272.1 GCA_018066075.1 Candidatus Treponema scatequi | reverse complement strand
CTGATAAAATAAATAAAAGACCAAGAAAATGCCTTGGTTACAAAACACCTTTCGAGGTCTATTATTCAAAAACGTTGCACTTGATTTGACAATTCAAGTTTAAATTATTTAATTCTTAATGAAAAATATTTGAAAAAAATCGCGGTTACTTGTGTGACACTGTTGATGTTTTTAATACATCTATATGATGGTGTGGAATTTTGAAAAAAAACAATGATCTTTTCAGAAAAGATAAAATCACTCGTCCAATCAACACGGAACTGTGAGTTAATAATTATTTCATTAGTATAACTTTTTTACCCAGAGGCTAATCGCGACTGCAAATACATTCTGAATCTCTTTGCGCAGGTATAGAAAATAAAATAATTTTTGCGCGGCTAAATTCTTCAAAACTTAAACTTTATTCTTCGGAATAGAACTACCATATAACAACAACCAGTCAGCTTCGTAATATCCTGCTCATTTAAGTTTTGAAGAATTTACAGTAAAAATTATTTTATTATCAAAAAAAGATGAAGTATGTATTTGCAGGCGCGATTAGCCTCTGGGATGGATGTTAGTATTAATAAAGATAAGATTTTACAAACTCACAGTTCTGTGTGTGTGGAGGATTTTGGATTATGAAAAGATGAAGTTTTTTCCAAAATTCCATTAAACCGTGATAATATAGAAATATTGATCTTGTGAGGGATTTTTTATGAATACAATCAGTACTTATATCTTCAGACCAAAACGAATTCTTTTCTATATGAATACTACTCAGAGTGATATAGAAAATTTTTATAATGGAATTATTCCGGGCGGGCTTTTGAAATATGAGGGGGCGTTTGGAAGTTATGATCATCCGGGACTTTTTACGATTAATAAAGACGGGACTAAGCTCAAGGTTCTGGGAATTGAGTTCAGGCCTGATGATGACAGAATTGAATATCCGCTCGGACTGGAACAGATTGTTCTTGAGCAGAGTTTTGTAAAGTCTGACATTCTCATTGATGACAATCTTGATGATAAAACTGTAACTGATTATGTTTCGTCTGAATGTGCAAAGGGCGAACCTTATTATCCGTTTCTTTGTGCGAAAGGTGTGCTCAAGAAAAATCCTGAAGTAGTTGAACTTTTTATGATGAACGGTCAGAACAGAATTCTGATTGATGCTGATTATACTCCGGGTCCTGTTCCGACTGACATTCCTGAAGATGCAACTCCAAGGTACAAGGAACTGTATGATAAAACTTATCGCGATTCGATTACAGGTTACTACAACTGGAATTATCTCTGGCTTATCATGACAAGTTATGGTTTATATGGAATTCAGGACTACGCGTTTGTTTATTTTGATGTAAAAGATTTTAAAGCGATAAATATTGTTTATGGTCACGATGTTGCAAATAATTTTCTCAAGAAAATTACAAAGCAGATGGAAAAGCAGGACTGGATTTATTACAGTGCAAAAAGTGACAACGATAATTTTGCGATGATGGTTAAAGACATGGATGTTGATGAAACTCGAAAAAAACTTGAAAAGTTTTTCAGTGAGATTTCATGTCTTGATGAAGATCCGATTTATAAAGTTTATTTTAGATGCGGTGTTGTTCCGATGAGAAGTACGATGATGCTTGGAAATCGTGTTGCAGATGCGGCAAAGCAGGCAAGAGCATTCGGAACAAAACCATTCAAAACAGAAATCATTTACTATTCTGATGAAATGCGCGAAGCTCAGGAACGTTCAATCAGAATCATGTCTTATCTTGATACTGCGATTGAGTGCGATGAGTTTCTCGTTTACTATCAGCCTAAATATGACATCAATACTGGAAACCTGCACGGTGCAGAAGCGTTAATCAGATGGAAATACAAAGGGAAAGATCTTTTTAATCCAGGACAGTTTGTTCCGATTTTTGAATCAGGCGGTTTAATCGGAAAGGTTGACGACATCGTTTTGAAAAAAGTATGCCATCAGTTTAAAGAATGGGAAAAAGAAGGAAAAGAACTTCTGCCAGTTTCTGTAAACGTTTCAAGAAAGAGTGTAGTAAGCCCTGGTCTTGTTGATCACCTTACAGAAATTGTCGATTCATTTGGTGTTGACCATTCTCTCATCGATTTTGAATTGACTGAAAGTGCTGCATTCTATAATCAAAGTGTAATGATTAGCGTAATCAATGGTCTTAAGAAAAAAGGATTTAAAATTTCGATGGACGATTTTGGAACTGGATATTCTTCTTTATCTCTACTTCCTCTTATGCCGTTTGATACTCTTAAGATCGATAAATCATTCGTTGACGGAATCGGTAGAAACGAAAGCTGTCAGAAAAACTGTGCGCTTGTAAAGCATATCATCGCTCTTGCAAAAGACATGAAGCTTACATGTCTTGCAGAAGGTGCTGAAACAAAAGAGCAGGTTGATTTATTGAGGGACTTTGGATGTGAAATCGTTCAGGGATTCTTCTACAGCAAACCTGTTCCTGTTGATAAATATGAAATGCTGCTAAGTTCAAAATAAAAAAAAAGGAATTAAAATGAAAAAGAAAATTGTATGTGCTTTGTTGTCATTTATTGCATCGTGTTTTATTTTTGCTGGAGGAAATTCAAATCCGCTAAAGTTTGATCTTTCTGCAGATTTTGCATATCATCCGCATGCTGATTTTATTGCAGGTGGAAACCATTATGCACACATGACAGGTATTTACGAAAGCCTTGAAGCTCGCGTAATCGGAAATATGAACTACATAATTCTAACTCCTCTCGGAGAACACTGGCTTTTAAAAGATGCAAACGTAAAGTTTCAGGCAAATTGTGAACTTACACCGATTACAGTAAAGCCAGGCATTCACGCAGAGTTTACTCCGCTTCCATTTTTAGTGTTCAGTGCTGGTGCACAGATTGGTACAGGCTGGGGACTTTTTGGTTTAGTTGGTGTCGGAAAATATAATGGCGTAAATGAATACAATGTATGCAATGGTTTTTCAGAGTGCTTTTTAAAATGGTATGCACAGGCAACTTTTCAGTTTGATGCAGAAGCTTTGTGGCCTGGAGACTGGCATCATATTCAGCTGATGTATTCTTATCAGGTTTACTACGAAGGTCTTGCGAGTGCATCAAAAGGAGATCTCTGGATGTGGCAGGGACTCGCAAATAAGGCAAATGGAATTTGTAACTATCAGAATCTTATTCTTGCATATCAGATGCCGATTGTTTTAAGTCGTGCAGGCGTTATGTTTGAACTTAACGGACATTATGATGCAGGTGATTATAAAGGTCATGAAAATTACAAAGGTGACTTTATGGAATTTGGAATCAGTCCGTTGTGTCAGTTTACTTTTACTGATAAAGACATGCTTACTGTAATGGTTAATTTTAAGACACGAAGAAGTTTTAAAGAAAGTCACGATTCTTCAAAAGTTGAACCAAACCTCACGTATGACGGTTACGAATGGTTCTTAAACAGAATCGTATTCAGTTATGCACACAAGTTTTAAATTCTTTATATTTTTTATCTGAAAGAATTTTCTGAGTATTTATAATATCTTCTTTTGACGGCATCCTGTATTGAGCAGAAAGGATGCCGTAATTTTTTTTAAGCTGTACGATTCTTGCTGCGGCTTCTGTAAGTCGTTCCTCTGAGAGTGTTCCGTCGGCGATTGCTTTTTCTATTCTTTGATATAAGTCTTCAAGTCTTGAAAGGTCTTTTTGTGAAATGATTTGAATCGGATTGCAGATTAAATCTGCTCCTGCATTTAATGATTCGATGACGGCCTGGCTTTCTGTAAAGTTTTTTGAAATTGCACGCATGTCGAGTGCGTCTGTGCAGATTACGCCTTTGTATCCGAGTTCTCCGCGAAGGAGGTCTGTCAGAATTTTTTTTGAAAGTGTTGCAGGTCGTGTAATCATTTTTCCTGTTTTTCCTGCCCTGATTTTTGAATTGTCGAGGGCGGGGTACTGGATGTGTGCGCTCATGATTACGGGGATGCCGTCTGCTATGTTTGTTTTAAATGGAACTGCTTCGCACGCATTCCATTGTGATTTAGATTTTCTGATTACAGGAAGACCAAGGTGACTGTCAGTTTCTGTGTCGCCGTGTCCGGGAAAATGTTTTGCACATGCGATGACATTTTTTGATTTGAGCCCTTTATAGAGTTCGCTTGAGAATGTTGCTGCAGTTTTTGGATTTGAAGAAAAGCTTCTGTCACCGATAACAGGATTTTTCGGATTGGAATTTACATCGCAAACAGGTGCAAAGTCGAGATTGATTCCAAAAGCCGTGCACTGCTCAGCAAGATACTGACCTTCTGTAAAAGCGAGTTCTGGTTTTTTAGTCATTCCAATTGCCGCAGCCGGCGGAAAAACTGTCGTCTGAAAAAATCTGTTTACCCTTCCGCCTTCCTGATCAACAGAAATGATTAACGGAAGATTACCAGAACTTGTTGCGGCAATCTGCATGCTTGAAATTAAGTTTACTGCAGATTTTGTGGAATTGAAATTTTCTGCAAAGAGAATGATGTTTCCGATGTGATATTTTTTTATTGCAGTCGTAATTGTATTGTTAAGTCTGTCTACTGCAACGACAGTATATTTTTTTCCGTTGATGTCTTCGTATTCGATAAGATCGCCGTGGGGAAAATTCCACTCATTAACATCAAAAAAGCGAAAGTTTACGAGAAGAACCTGTCCGATTTTTTCGCGTGTTGTCATTTTGTTTACAATTTTTGTGACATCAGAATCAAAGCGGGCTTTTGGTTTTGGAGCCTGTTTTGTTGACGTGCAGGAAAAGAAGAGTAGAAATGTTAGTGTCAAAACAAGCAGTTTTTTCATATCTTCTATTATATAACATATGAAT
>JAGHSB010000106.1 GCA_018066075.1 Candidatus Treponema scatequi | reverse complement strand
GGAAAATTTTATGAAAAAGAAATAAGATACTATAATCGAGGTAATTTATGAAAAACTTGTTAAAAAATATTTCAAAAGCTTTTGCTTTATTTACAATTCTTTGTGCTTTCTGCAGTGCTGAGGTATTTGCAAAAGGCAAAAAGCCTTCAAAAGACATTGTTATTTTATATACAAATGATGTTCATTGTGCAGTAGAAAACAACATGGGATATGCAGGGCTTTCTGCTTATAAAAATGAATGTCTTAAGGAAACTCCGTTTGTAACTTTGGTAGATGCAGGAGATGCAATTCAGGGTGAAGTAATTGGAGCTATTGATAAAGGTGAATCGATTGTTAAATTGATGAATGCAGTCGGATATGATTTTGCAGTTTATGGAAATCATGAGTTTGATTATGGAATGGACCAGCTCACAGAACTTGTTAAAAAATCAAATGCTCAGTATTTGTGCTGCAACTTAAAATACGAAGGGAATAAAAAGACTTTTATCGAAAAGACATTGCCATATAAAATTGTTAAATATGGAAATGTAAAAGTTGCTTTTATCGGAGTTTCAACTCCATATTCCATTAAAACTTCAACTCCAACATTCTTTAAAGAAGGTGATAAATATGTTTATGATTTTGGAACTGAAAAAGATGGCGATGAGTTTATAAAAAGAGTACAGAATGCAATCGACCAGGCAAAAAAAGAAGGTGCTGATTATATCATTGCTATTTCGCATCTCGGGCCTTTTGAAGAACCTGGGTTTGAAAAATACAGTTCAGTCAGTTTAATTAAAAATACTGTCGGACTTAATGCAGTTATTGATGCACATTCTCATACTGTATTTGAATGCGAAAAAGTTCTTGATAAGAATGGGAATGCTGTTCCTGTGACTCAGACTGGAACAAAATTTCAGAATATTGGAAAACTTGTAATCAATACAAAAGGTGAACTTTCTACAAAGTTGATTTATTCTTATGATGAAAAAGATGAAAAAGTTGTTAACTTGATAGCTGACATTAAATCTCAAAATGAAAAACTTTTAGGACGCGTTATTGCAACAAGCGATGCAAAACTTGATATTAATAATGATAATCAGATTCGACAGGTTAGAAACAGAGGATGTGCAATCGGTAATTTAGTTGCAGACTCGTTTGCTTATGCAGGAAAAACTCAGATTGCATTTACAAATGCAGGTGGCATCAGAAAAGCTCTTCCTGAAGGCGATGTAACATATGGAGATGCTCTTTCAATCATGCCGTTTGGAAATATGCTTTGTACTGCAGAAGTTTCTGGTCAGACAATTCTCGATGCACTTGAATTTGCATATCGTAAAGTTGAAAAAGAGACAATTGATGAAACAGGTAAAAAGGCTGTCGGTGAAGACGGATGTTTCTTACAGGTTGCGGGATTAAAATTTGATGTTGATCCGGGAATTCAATCATCTGTAAAACTTGATGAAGCAGGAATGTTTGCTTCTGTTGAAGGTAAACGCCGTGTAAAAAATGTAAAGATTTTGTGTGGAGACCTTTGGACAGACATCGATCCTGATGCAGTCTATGCTGTAACAAGCATTGATTATATTTTAAAGTCTCAGGGTGATGGTTACACAATGTTTAAGAATGCAAAAGTTACTTGTGACAGTTTTATGTTTGCATATGAGTCTATTGCAAACTACATAACTCTTGAACTTAAAGGAAAAGTAAGAGACAGATACATCAATAATTTTGAAAATCGAATTAATGTTAAATAATAATTGAACATCCGTTTAAGAAGTTTGACATAATATGTGCCAACTTCTATAATAAGAGTACAGAAGTGAAAACTGAAAATATCTAAAAAAGAGGATTTTTTATGGCTTCAATAAATATGAAACAGACTGACCCGTATGTTGTACTTGAAGAGTTTCGTGGAAAAGATTTCAACGGTTCATGGCCGACAATGAACGAAATGTTCAGCATCACTGTGAAACGCTATCCGAACAATAACTGTTTTACAGATTTTGATGGTGCAGGTGGAACTCGTAATACCCTCACTTATTCAGAAGCATTTGATAAGATTAACCAGCTTGCAAAATGGCTTTCAGCAAACGGCGTTAAAAAAGGCGATCGTGTTGCAGTAAGCGGAAAAAACTCTCCTGAATGGGCAGTAGTTTATCTTTCTGCTTTTTATGCCGGTGCAATCATTTGTCCAATCGATTACGGACTTCATAATGAAGAAATTGAAAATCTTTTGAATACAGCAAAGCCGAAATTCTTTTTTGTAGATACAGAAAAGTTTGAATATTTTACTTCAAAGAAATTTGATTACGCCGTATATTCCCTTAACAAAAAACAGGAAGACAAATACGTTTACACACTCAAGACAGATAAAAAAACAGACATCACTCTTGCGACAGAAAATGACACAGCAGCAATTCTTTTCACTTCTGGAACAACAGGAAATCCGAAAGGCGTAATGCTTTCACATAAGAATCTTGTTTCGGATTGTTTTAACGCACAGACAAATATGAACATTTATTCAACAGATGTTTTCTATGCGCTTCTTCCGATTCATCACGCTTACACAATGACGGCAGTTTTCATTGAAGCAATTTCTGTCGGTGCAGAACTTGTTTTCGGTAAGAGCATGGCAGTAAGCAAAATGATGAAGGAACTCCGCGAAGGAAAGATTACGATGCTTTTAGGCGTTCCACTTTTGTTCAACAAGCTCCTTGCCGGAATCATGAAAGGAATCAAAGACAAAGGTCCGATCGTTTATGGAGTTATAAAATTTTTACTTGGACTTTCGTACATCATCAAAAAGATTTTCAAGGCAAATCCTGGAAAAGTTTTGTTTAAAGCTGTCTTGAAACAGGCAAACATCTATACGCTTCGTATTGCAATCTGTGGTGGTGGCCCTCTGGCTCCGAGCGTTTTTAAAACTTATAACGAACTTGGAATTGATTTTGTTCAGGGATATGGTTTGACAGAAACTTCTCCTGTTATTGCACTTAATCCAGTTTACGCATTTAAAATTGAAAGCGTTGGAAAAAATCTTCGTGACGCTGAGTTCAAGATTCTTGATCCTGATGAAGATGGAATCGGTGAGATCTGCGTTAAAGGTCCGATGATCATGCAGGGATATTACAACAGACCTGAAGAAACAAAGGCAACATTTACTGATGACGGCTGGTTTAAGACTGGCGACCTTGGTTGGATTGATCGTGAAGGTTATGTAATGCTTTCAGGTCGTGCAAAGAACATGATTGTAACAGCCGGTGGTAAAAATGTTTACCCAGAAGAAATAGAAAATGCATTTCAGCTTTATGACGATATGGAACAGATTACGATTGCAGGATATAAACCGGATAAAGAAAGTGCAGCAGAAGAAATTGAAGCAATTGTTTATCCGTCAGATGCAATGATTAAACGAATCGGTGCAACGCGTGAAGACAAAGAAAGCGCACAGATGATTTACGATGAAATCATGAAGCAGATTAATGTCGTAAATAAGACACTTCTTCCTTATCAGAGAATTACAAAACTTACGATTCTTGATAAGCCGCTTGAAATGACAACGACAAAAAAAGTTAAGAGAAATTACAACAAAAAGTAATTACTGCTTTGCTTTTGGCTTTACAAGGCAGCAGCAGAGAAGCATTGCAACAGCATACAAGATTGTTGTTACGATGAATACGTTCTGATATCCTGCAGGGTTTGCCTGAACGCCGTTTACTTCGATGAACTCGCCTGTGTGTTTTACGATGTAGGAAGCAAGCTGGTTGCCGGAAAGACCTGCGAAAGCCCATGCAGAAAGTGTGATGCCGTGGATTGCAGAAATGTTTCCCATTCCATAGTGGTCAGAAAGCAGTGTTGGAACATTTGAGAAACCGCCGCCGTATCCTGCGTTAACGATAAAGATTACTGCAAGAACGAATGTTATGAGAAGTGCATTTGATGCACCGTTTGCGATTGCTTTTGATAAAATTACCGCGAGTGAAGAAACGATTGAAAGAACGAAAATCCATTTGAAAACTGAATTGCGGTCTTTTAATTTGTCGCCCCAAGTTGAAAATCCTACGCGGCCTGCTGCATTGAAAACTGCAGAGATTGTTGAAATGAGTCCGGCGAATGCTCCAAGTCCGATGCATTTGACAATCATTTTTTCCTGAGAGATGATTGCAAGACCACAAGTGATGTTGATGTAGAACATGAGCCAGATTCCGATGTAAGAAGAAATCGGTTCTGATTTGAGGGATGCACGAACGCCTTCTGCTTTTGATTTTTTCTGTGGTTCAACCCAGCCTTCCGGTTTTGCAAGCATGAAGTGACCGAGCATCATCATTACGAAATAAACGATTGCAAGAATGTAGAACATTTTGTAGATTCCATCTTTTCCCATATTGTCGAGCATTGCCTGCATGATTGGAGAAGCAATTGCTTTTGCAGCACCGAAGCCTGCAACAGCAAGTCCTGTTGCAAGACCTTTGTTGTCTTTGAACCAGAGCATCAAAGTTTTAACAGGAGAAAGGTAACCAGTTCCGAGTCCGATTCCCATAACGAAACCGTATGAAATATAAATTCCAACTAAAGCAAGAACGCTCGGAGTTCCACTTGCAAAACATTTTCCACCATACCAGATGAAAAATGAAGTTCCCAACATTCCGAGTGTGAAAGTAATTGTCGAAATTAAAGATGAACGGTGAATGTTTTTTTCAACGAGTTTACCAAGACATGCGGCAGACATTCCAAGAAAGAAAATTGCAAAACTGAAAGCCCATTCGATGGCGCCTTTTGAAAAGCCGATGTAATTTGCGATTTCCTGTGAGAAAATTGACCAGCAGTAAACTGTACCGATACTGCAGTGAAGAAGAAGAGCCGGGATAGCACCGCGGATCCACTTGTTCTGAATGTTTTTCATGAAAATAAGTCCTTTTATTAGTTTGGAGATTATGGACTTATTCTATCAAAGATTCGTGCAAGTTCCAATATGATTAGGATTTTAAATGGAACTTGCACGAACGATTTTTACTTATTTGTGATAATTTTCCAATTGCAGTCTGCTGCGTATGGAATTGTTGTGTCCGGGGTTAATGCTTTGAGTGTTTTGATGTATTCGCCGATGAGGTCAGATGTTGCACATTTTGATGCCGGAAATGCTTTGTCGCTCGACCAGATTATGTCTTTTTCTGAAACGCCTGTGATTTTTGTAAAGTCATATCCTCCTGCAGCTCTGTAAGTTGTCATTGCGACTTTGATTTTGTCTTTGTATTCTGCAAGTGGAACTCCGTTGTAAAGGGCTTTTGTTACGCGTTTGTTTTTCGGTTTTGTCAAATCGTATTCATATTCGATTCCGTAGATTGTATCGATTCCATAAATTGATGTACCCTTTGCAAGAACTGTGAGTCCGTTGACTGCTTCGAGGTTGTTTGCATTTGCATTCATCCATGCAAGAATCTGAGGGCCTGTCATTTCGATTACGCCTGTGATGTTTGTTGCGTATCTGTAAAGTTTTGAAATTGTGTTGATTGAAATCGGGTCGCCGTCTTTTGGAATGTATGAAAGAGTCTGGTCAGAATTTTTTGCAAATGTCGGAGAAGCAAAAGCAACTGTTGCTCCTTCTGTTCCTTTTGTCTGCCATGTTGACCAAATCATTGACTGTGTAATTAATCTCATAAGAGGATGCTGTTCTGTGACAAAATAATCGTTAGTCTGATTTGCAAGTGGAATATTTTTTTCTGTCCATCCTTTTCCGAATTTTGCAAATGGTTTTGCAGCCCATGCCTGAACCTGCTTTTCATATTTCAGAGTATTTTTTGCAACAGCAGGATCTGGAGTTTCATTTTTTAATGAAAGAAGATTGTTTTCGATTGTAAGATTTGAAATGTCACCGTTGCTGTCGAAATTTACAGTAAATACACTTTTTGTTACAGAAGTTCCGCCGCCGTTTACAATTGCTGTTGCGTTTCCATCTTCGTTATATATTGTTTGGATGTTTTGCTGGTGATCATGTCCGTAGATGACAAGGTTTACATTATGAGTTTTGGGAACTGCAAAGGAAATCTGTGATTCAGGTAAAAACTTTGTGTTTCCTGTTGTATCATCAGTAAATTTTCCTGAGTGAACAGTTACGATGATGATGTCGGCAAGATCATTGTCATAAATATATGATGACCATTTGTTGATATCGTTTTCAAGTTTTTCTGTTTTATTTTCGAGATTTGAAAACTGAAGGTTCGGAAAGTTTTTTTCTATATCCCAGTTTGCATTTGCTGTATTTCCGAGACCGATTACAGCAACACGAACTTTGTTGTTTTCAGATTCGAATGTTTTGATAAAGTAAGCATCATAGAATGGAGAACCGGCTTTAACTTTTTCTCCTTTAAAGTTAACACCATCTTCTTTTAATACGATGTTTCCACCGCCTAATATTTTTATTCCTTTCTGGCTGAGCATCTTGAGCTGAACATCTCTGTATTCAGGTCCATAATTAAATTCGTGATTTCCCATTTCAATAGCATCGTATCCGATAGCTGCAACTGCTTCATACATCGGATTTATTTTTGCAGCTCCTATTGTTGTTGCATATTGCATTCCGAGAGTTCCCTGAATGAGATCTCCGTTATCGATGATGAGCGTGTTTGAATACCTTTCTTTTTCTTTTTTGATGATTGATGCTACCTGGTCGATTGAATTTTTTTCTGTTCCGAATCTTCCGTGCATATCAGTGGTTGAATAAACTGCGAAAGTGATTTCGTTTGCAGTTTGTGAAAATAACAGATTGCAGCAAAGCAGAAAGCAGATTGTCAGTAAAAGAGATTTAATGTTTTTCATTTTGAATGATTTTCTCCTGTAAAAAGTGAGTGTAAGTGGAATTTCGAAAGACGAACTCTTTTGAAATTCCACTTAACATTTTACTTTAATATCAGGAGAAAAGAAAGAACTAGAACAAACTTGAAACCTGTTTCTCGTATTTTTTTACGATTTTGTAGCGCATCATTTCCTGCTTGGCAGAAAGTTCGGAGCCGACTTTGAAGCTGTCAGAAAGAAGTGCAAACTTGTTGATTTTTTCGCAGCTTCTGAAACCGTTTGAAATGCTGACGAGAGAGTTAATTTCTTTTGAGAAAAGAGATTTGACTTCATCAGACTGGAGAAGTGTTTCGTAGTTGTCGTAAGTAATTCTATTTTGTTTTGCAAAGTCAATGATGTTGTCGCGTGCTGGGACGATCAAGCAGCCGAGATATGCCTGATCCTGTCCTAGAACGATTGTGCTTTCGATAAAGTCACTTGATAAAAGTGCGCTTTCAATGACGGCCGGCTCAATGTTTTCGCCGCCAGATAATACGATTGTATCTTTTGCACGACCAGTGATTTTAATTTCGTGATCAAATGTTTCTATTCCGATGTCTCCTGTATTGAGCCAGCCGTCTTTATCAATAATTTTTTCAGTGAGGTCAGGTCGTTTGTAGTAACCTTTCATAACCTGATCTGATCTTACAAGAATGATTCCTTTTTTACCTGGACCAAGCGGTGTATCATTTGTAATGATTCCGTTTTCTTCGCTGCAGACTTTTAATTCGATTGTCGGAAAGATTGCGCCGACACATCCTGGTCGTGCTTCTTTTGGAATTCTGAAAGAAATTACAGGAGCACATTCTGTGAGTCCATATCCTTCGAGAAGATTAAATCCGATTGCGCGATAGAAGTCGTCAACATCTTTCTGCAAAGCACCGCCTCCAGAAATTGCAACATCAATTCTTCCGCCAAACTTTGCAAGAATCTTATTGAATACCAGAACTTTTCCGAGAGCATGTACTGGAAAGAGAAAAAGAAACGGAAAAATTCCACATAAGAAATCTAAAAACTTATTTCGTTTTGTGAGACGGCAGACATGACCGCAGACTTTATCTTTTGAGTCGGCATAAACTTTTCCTGCAGCAACAAAAAAATTGAAAAGCGCGAGTACGATTCCACCAGTTTTATTCATCGTTTTCTTTACGCCGTTTGCAAGACCTTCCCACAAACGCGGAACGCCGCACATCCAGTGAGGACGAACAGCCTGCATGTCAGAAAGCATAATCTGTGCAACTGGTTTTGAATATGCAATTGAACATTTCATCGTCGGAACAACATACTGAATTATTCTTTCAAAACTGTGCCATACAGGGAGAATCGTGAGCCAGATATCAAAATCTTTACAGGTTAAGAAATTGTGAATGACAGAAAGTTCTGTCGTATAATTTTTGTGAGTGAGCATTACGCCTTTTGGAACACCTGTTGTTCCTGAAGTGAAAATGATTGTTGCATTGTCATCAGGACTTGTAAGTTCCATTTCATTTTCAATCTGTTCTTTGTAAAGCAATTTATCTTTTTCGAAAATCGTTTTACCAAGTTCCATTAACTCATCAAAATAAAGGACCTTAACTTTTTTTGACTTTGTAATTTTTTCTTCATCTTTAGTCGGATGATTAAAAAGAATTGCAGTTTTAAAATTCGGACACTCATCTTTTTTTTCTAAAACTTTTTCAAGCTGATGTGGAGTTTCAAAAAAACCGAATTCGCAGTCAGCAAAGTCTATGATGAAGCGGATTTCGTTACCCATAGAGTCGCAGCCTCGAGGAACATCTGCAGCACCAAGAGATTGAATTGCAAAATCTGTGATGAGCCATTCGCGGCGGTTGTCAGAGATGAGGGCAACATTTGCACCGCGCTTGATTCCGATTTTTTTGAGAGCGAGTGCGAGCATGATGACTTCATCGTAAACTCGTGCGTAACTGTATGTTTCAAATTGTCCGTTTGCATTTTTGGAACGCTGCAATACGGCGTCTCCGAGTTCTTCGGCGCGGGTTTTGAGAAGAAGCGGAAGATTTTTTGGCATCTCGCGAAAAGTGAATTTTGGCATTTTGGCCTCCTGAAAATATTCTCTGTTTTGTGGAATGCAGTTAAACTGACATTTCTTTAATTATTGTCATCTTGACAATAACAGAGATTTTGTCATTTTGCAAGAGAATTTATGACAAAAAGTGAAAATTTGTCAAAATAATGAGTGAGGAGGATTTTAATTTGTTATTTGTTGTAGAGGGTTGAAAAGTCTTTTTCGCGATGGCAGAGTTTGAGCGCTTCTTTTACGAGGGGAATATTTTCGTGCTTGTTGTACTGTAAAAGGGCGCGCTGGAGTCTGCGTTCGTGGGCGCCGCGTGCGACATAGACTTTTTCAAAAGTTCCGTCGGGGAGTTTGTTCCACGGGTTGAGGCCGGTCCAGTACATGCAGGTTGAGAGGCTGCCTGGTGTCGGGTAAAAGTCCTGGACCTGGTCTGGGACAAAGCCTGTTTTTTTGAGATAGAGGGCAACATCGACTGCGGCACTTAAGTCTGCTCCCGGATGTCCTGCGATGTAATATGGAACGAGGTACTGCTTGAGTCCGAGTTCTTTGTTTATTCGTGCGTACTCTGCTGCAAACTTTTCGTAGACAGCGTGAGTTGATTTTCTCATCAAGCGTAAAACATTATCGTTAACATGTTCTGGTGCAACTTTGAGCTGACCTGAGATATGATGTTTGCAAAGTTCGTAGAAGAAAGTTTTGTCGCTGTCCATGATGAGATAGTCAAAACGGATTCCACTTCTGATGAAAACTTTTTTTACAGATGGAATTTCGCGAAGTTTTTTCAATAGAGCAACATAATCATCGTGATTAACTTTTACATTCGGACACGGATTAACTCCGAGACAATCGCGGTTTTTGCATGCACCATTTTTTTTCTGATTGTCACACGCATCGCATCTAAAGTTTGCAGTCGGTCCTCCGACATCATGAATGTATCCTTTAAAATCAGGATCGCGTGTCATGAGCTCTGCTTCTTTGACAAGGCTCTCGTGACTTCGGCTCTGAATACGCCGCCCCTGATGAAAAGTAATTGCGCAGAAACTGCACGCACCAAAACAACCGCGGCAGCTTGTCAAAGAAAACTTAACTTCAGACAGCGCCGGAATTCCACACTTGCCGTTTTCTGCTTTTGCATCGTACATCGGATGCCAGCGTCTCGTGAATGGAAGTTCGTAAATCGAATCCATTTCTTCTGTCGTGAGCGGAAGTGCCGGAGGATTTTGAACGACGAATCGTGAGTCTGCTTTTTCGATGAGGATTGCAGCTGAGATTGCGTCTGTGTTTTGTTCCTGGATGAGATAGCTTTCTGCGTATTTTTGTTTTGCGTCCGGGGTGTCGGATTTTATTTCTTCGAATGATGGAAGAAAGATGATTGAGTTTTTTTTGCAAGTGGAATTTGCGCCGCTCGAAATTCCATTTGTAATATCAGCATCACACGAATTAATTTTATCACTTGAAGTGCCTGCGTGACTTGCGAATAAATCGTCGATGTCGGATTGTTTTCCGGTGTACCATGATGTGCCGCGGACGTTTCGGATTTCGCGTGCTGTTTTTCCGGATGCGAGCTGGTCTGCGATTTCGATGATTGAGTGTTCGCCCATTCCATACATGAGAAGATTGGCCTTGCTGTCGAGTAAGATGGAACGCTTGACTGTATTTGACCAATAGTCGTAGTGTGAGAAGCGGCGGAGGCTTGATTCAATTCCACCGATAATAACGTTGACGCCTTTGAATGCCTGGCGGACGCAGCCTGCGTATGTGATGACAGCGCGGTCAGGACGATGACCTTTGACGCCACCGTGTGCGTATGCATCTTCTGAACGAGGTTTGTTGTTTGCAGTGTAATTTGAAACCATCGAGTCCATTGTGCCGCCTGAGATTAAAAATGCGAGTCGTGGTTTTCCGTAGACGCGGAATGTTTCGATGTTCTTGCAGTCTGGCTGTGCGAGAATTGCAAAAGTGTAGCCGTGGCTTTCGAGAAGACGACCAAGAAGAGCTGCAGCAAAGCTCGGGTGATCGACATAGCCGTCGCCTGAGACAAAGACAAAGTCAACTTCGGAAATTCCACGTGCTTTCATGTCATCTGGAGTTGCAATCAGAAATTCGTTCATGATTTTATTATAGTGGAATTTTCGAGTGATGAAAATCACTTGAAAACACGCGCCTTATAAATGTATAATGATAGAAAAGGTGGGGGAGCAAAATGGAATACCAGGAATATCTTAAAGAGATTTTTGCAGACTGGAGAAAGCGCTGCTTTTTCAATTCGAAAGTCGGAATCACTTTGCTTGCATTTGCAGATATGGTCATTTTTGCAATGTTCCTCCTTTCTGGAAGTTTTGAAAAGAGCGGTGAACACTGGTACTGGTATCTTCTTCAGCGCGTAATCATTCCTGTAATAATCTGTACGATAGCATTAATCATTTCAACTCACAACTCAAACAAAGAAAAAGCTGAAGAAGAAAAAAACTATCACGCACTTGTTTCATTGACTGTAATCACATGCGTAATTTCAATTTTCAATAATTACTTCATCATCCTTTTAGGAACTCCTGTTCTTTCAATAATTGCAAGTATTTCTTTTGGAAATAAAGTCGTAATGAAAAGAAACTTAAAATGGATTGCTGCAGGACTTGCCATTTCATTTTTTACATTTGCAATCGACAAGATGAACCGCGGAAACGTTCAGTATGTATTCATGACTATTCTTGTTGTCTGCATTTTTTATGTCTGCATTGCAATCTTTGCTTTTTCACTTGCAGATATTCACAAGAGAAATCTTCAGATGGCATTTGAAGGCCTCATTCATCGCGATGAACTTTTAAATCGCCTTCACAGAGATAATCTTACAGGACTTTACAACAAGAATTACCTTAGCGAATACATTCCGCAGATTAAAAGAGACAAAGACGTTTACATTGCGCTTCTTGACCTTGATAACTTTAAAACTGTAAATGACCAGGAAGGCCATCTTGCGGGTGATGATGTTCTTCGTGATGTTGGAATGATATTGGAATGTGTAGGCCGCGAGAGTGCGAAGATTTTCAGATTTGGCGGTGATGAATTTGTTGTTGTCGGTGAATGTGCAATCGATGAATTTAATTCCATCATAAAATGTGCGATGAACGATTTGAAAGAAAAACTTTCAAGTTCCATTAAAAACATTCAGATAACAACAAGCGTCGGAGCAACAAAACTGCTCGCAGAAGATTCCATCGATACAGTAATCGAAAGAGCAGACAAACTGATGTACCGTGCAAAACAGAATGGAAAAAATTGCTGCGTAAGTGACTTGTAATTTTTCGAAAACAATTTTGTTTGAATAGTGAGGTTATAAAAATGCAGGATCTTGAAACAAGAAATATTTTAAATCTTATCGATAACATCATTGCCGAGCTCAATACAGCAGAAGGATATCTTAAAGGCGCAAGAAACTGGGGTATCGTTGATATTTTCGGTGGCGGACTAGTTACAAACTTAATCAAACATTCCAAACTTGATAACGCAAGCTATTCAATGGGACGCGTAAATGAACTCATGCATGAACTCAAAGATAAAATGAATCAGAGTTCAAATGCAGATTACAGAATGAACGTTTCAGGACTTTTGACTTTTGCAGACTTTGTTTTTGACAGCGGTCTTGTTGATGTTTATGTAGAAACAAAAATAATTTCAAGCCTCGATCAGGTAAAACATTTGAAAAGCCAGATGCGAGACTTGAAAGAAAGACTTATGGCAAAATAAAATCATTTCCAAAACAAAATCTCAATTCTGGATTTGGATATTCAACGGAACGGACATTCTTAAACGAGTGTCCGTTTTCTTTTGGGTAACCAGTTATCTGAACAAGTGTTGTATCAGTGATGATGTCATTGATTGCAGCGTATCTGTTTGCTTTTTTGTTGATCGTAAGATAAGCGATGCGCGGATAATATTTTTTTGAACAGATTTTTGAAAGCTCTGAAATAAATTTTGAACGTGAAATTGTTGAATAGTGAGTTCTAGTTTTGAGTTCAAAAATGTGAAAACATCCGTTGTGATCGATGAACACAGAAAGCGGTTCTGACGATCTGTAATCAATTCCGTCTTTTGTGTAGAAGACGTAGGATGATGTTTTGTCTGTGTCTGCGAATGCGGTGTCTGTCATTCGGCAGTTGATCGTGATGATAACTGCGAGTGTGATTGCGGTGAGGATGATTGTGAATATTCGGATAGTTTTTGTTTGTTTCATGGTTTTAGTGTAAGAGAGAATTGTGTCGAAATTATGGCGGGAATGTGTTATTATTTTTTTGTAGAGGATTGTATGAAAAAAAGAATTTTGTTTGTTGCTGCGATGTTTTTGATGGCGGCTTGTTGTTTTGGACAGAAGTTTGTTGCAGGCGGATATGCTTATGTTGATGCGTCTTCGGGATTGCGCGTACGAAGTGATGCAAGTTTGGGCGCGAGGAAAATCGGAGTCGTTTATGACAGAATGAAAGTTAAAGTAATTGAAGTTGGTCCTAAAGTTACGATAGATGGAATTTCTTCAAACTGGATTCGTATCTTGCTTCCGGTTGAAAGTATAAAAGAAAGACGGACAGTTAGTGGCTGGGTTTTTGGCGGATATCTTACTGAGAAATTAAAACCGTTTTCGACTGATGGATGGACTGATCAGGATTTGATTTTGTATATGTGTAGATTTGAGTGGCGTGGAGAACGTTATCTTTGTAATTTTAAGCAAACGCGGGAATGTTCTTGTGGACTTCCGGAATCCAGTTTCGGAGGAAGTGGTTCATATAAAGTTTCTATGATAAATAAAACTGTTGATATGAAATTTGAATTTGCTG
>JAGHSB010000133.1 GCA_018066075.1 Candidatus Treponema scatequi | reverse complement strand
ATTAAATACTTAATCTGAAATCAAAATGGAGGGTTTCAAATGAAAAAATTTTTATTAGCTTGTTTGATTACTGCAGTTGCAGCTACAGGCGTATTCGCTCAGAGTCTTGGTGATGCTCTTAATGAAGCTGACAAACAGATTGCTGCAGCCGGAGAACAGTTTCCAAAAGGAACTTGGGTAGACAAGAATTACAATGCAGCTTGGGAATTTGGTATTAACAATACTCTCAAACTCTATGATGCAACAACTGGTGAATTGATTTATTCTTTCGGAAAATCTCAGAGAAAGAATTTCAAAGTTGATATCGTAGGTGACAGCCTTGTTATTTCTTTCAGATGTGATGACACACAGCGCACATACAAGTTTACAAAGAAAGCAAACTTGAGCACAGACATCACAATGGAAATCGATGCAGATTTCTTGACTGAACATTACACAGTAAACATGAAAATGAGAAAGTAGTTTTTCATTTTTAACTGCATAAAAAAAACGGTCGGACATTTCAAGTGAACAACTTGATGCTCGGCCGTTTTGTTTTAAAGTACTAAGTAATTAGTACAGGATTGTAAATGCTACGTAAGGATTAACAAAAAGTCCCTTTTTATTAAAGTCACCTTCAGTATCAAGTAAAGTTTCGTGGTACCATCCTTTGATTTCAAATTGAACATCGCATCCTACTTTAAGTCCGAAAAATGAACCAAATTTAAATTGAGCTGCTACTCCAACTGGAATTGTGAGCATGTAATAGTTGAAATTGATTTTTTCGCCCGCCAGTCTGTAGTTTTCATTAACAATCATGAAACCAATTCCTGCACCAACTCTGATGTCAAGGAAATCACCGATTGGGAGATTTAATGCAGGCATTAATGTACAACCAAGTGTGAAGAAATGTGCTGATGAAGATGAGTTTTTGTTACCGTTCTTTTTTTCACATTCAGGGAAGTCTAAATAAGCATGGAAGCCCATTCCGAAGAACTTGTTGAGGGAAGTGAAATTATCAAGGTAAATGCCAGAACCAGCCTGAGAATATTTGTTTCCATTGTTTTGGTAAGTGAAAATTCCATAAGTATAACCAACACTGAAACCATCACTACTTTTAGCAAATGCCGAAGCTCCCAAAGCCAAACATGCAACTAATGCAATAACAAACTTCTTCATAAAAAAAATCTCCTTATAGAAACATTATAGCACCTATTTCTCTTTGTGTCGTCTGTCAAGTTCGTTATAAACATCCTGCCAGTTAACGCCTTCTTTGTACATCAAAACGCTTACAAAATACAAAAGGTCTGCAGCTTCCCAGATGACTTCGTCTTTTCCTTCGGCTTCGCAGATTTCTTCTGCTTCTTCTTCGACTTTTTCGCGAACGCGTTTTGCGTCGAGAGTTGCAGTGTAGCTTCCTGGTTTTGGATTTGCAAATCGTTCTGCGATTGTTCCGTAGAGGCGCTCCATTGATGAGCGTTCGTCAGGATCTGATGAGAAGCAGTTGAAGCTTCCTGTGTGGCAAACGCCGCCGTGTGGAATAACTGTTGCAAGAACTGTATCGCGGTCGCAGTCAGCTCTGAGTTTTGTTACTTCGAGGAAGTGACCTGATGTTTCGCCTTTTGTCCAGAGAACATTTCTTGTTCTGCTCCAGAAAGTCAATTTTTTTGTATCGAATGTTTTTTCAAATGCTTCTCTGTTAGCATATCCCATCATCAAAACTTCGCCGTTTACGCTCTGTGCGATGACAGGAACCATTCCGTCAACCTTTTCCCAGTCGAGGCAGCGCATGAAAGAATTTTTCAAAGAAACTTTATTTGTATAAAGTGCCATTCCAAGCTGAACGTCACAATGCATTTTTTCAAGTTCTGCAACTTCATCTTCAGAAGAAACGCCGCCGGCAACTACAACGCGGCACTTAACAGCATCGCGAAGTTCCTTTGCCATTTCCATATTAGTTCCCTGCATGCATCCTTCTTTTTCAACGCAAGTGAAAAGAAGCTCAGAACAATACTGTTCTGCCTGTTTTGCACCTTCAACAAGTGAAACATCGATTGTCTCAGTCCATCCCTTAACGGCAATTTTTCCGTTGATGGCATCAACACTGATGATGATTCTCTGTTTTCCGATTGCCTTAACAAGTTCATCGAGGAACTCTGTGTCCAAAACAGATTCACCCGGCTTTGGATCTTTTTTCCATGCGCTCGAACCGATGATTACTTTTTCAGCGCCCAGAGAAATAAGTTCTCTTGCACGCTTAACACTTCTGATTCCACCGCCAGTTCGCACGTTCCCTTTTCTGAGAAGGCTCTTGAGAAGATTTGTATTTACAGTATTTCCTTTCGGATCAACATGGCCCATGGCTGCATCAAGATCGATAACAGCCACTTCACCATAAAAATTAAAATCATTAATGAGACTGTCAGCATCATCACGCTGAAGCACGAGGTCTTTTCCGTTCTTTAACTGAACGACATGTCCGTCTTTTAAGTCAATTGAAGATATTACCATAATGTAGAAGTTTATCAAAAAATTGGGGGTTGGTAAATAAAAGGGGGAATGGAATTGAGTGTGAGAGTCTGTTTTGAGATGTTTTGTAAGTGGAATTTAGGCGTTTTGGTTTATGCGGTTGAGATGATGCTAGTGCTGAATGATTTTATCAGCGAGGTCGTCAAAAATTTTCATTGCAATTTTTGTACCAATCCCAAGTTTCTTAGCTGTTAAAAGGCATAACTGTTCATTTACAACGATATTTCTAAGTCGAGCATGACTTTGTTTTACAATAAAGTTACTTGGTGCTGAACCAACAGGTAAATACCATTTTTTTGAATCCTGGTTATAATACAAACCAGTTTTACCGGATGCACCCGTAAGAGAGAGATGAGATTTTATTTCAAGATTTGCAGCTTTATTAATTCCACTTTCTGCTAAAATTTTAATTTCATCTTCAGTAAGTTCTTTGAGAATAGAAATATAGTCATCAGAATCTGCATGCACAGAATCTGTAATTTTCATCTGGCTCCCCTGCTATATAAAATAATGCCGTACGGCTTACGTCAAGAGGAAAGTAGGATTAAAGTTCTACGATTGAGTTTACCCTTCAATAATTTTTTTCTGATATTCTTTTGAAACATCCATCATGCTCTGGATGAAATCTTTGAAGTATGGGGCGAGGTCTTTGTCTTTGAGAAGTTTAGTGGAATTTTCGATGACCTGTTTTTCGCGTTCAGAATCGAAAATCGGCATGTTGTTTTTTTTCTTGTAGTCGGCAACTTCGACAACGAGTTTCATTCGTTCTTCAAATAAAGATGCAAGCTGGCTGTCGATTAAATTGATTTTCATTCGTGTGTTTTCTAAATCTGTCATAGTTTTTGCCTCAGAGATAGTTTAGCAGAAGCCTCGTTGTGAGTAAAGAAAGCCCGTGGATTTTGAAGTGATGTTATCTTGATTCTTTCGGAATCCACCTGTTGCTTTTGTAGTAAATGAAAAACAGGGTGCCGCTTATGAGCCATGAAATCGGATAGCAGGTGATGACTTTTATGAAGCTGTCTGTCCCGACGCAGGTGGTGTAGAGCCAGATTAATCTTGTTCCGCAGATGCCAAAGAAAGTGATGAACATAGAGATGTAAGTTTTTCCGACGCCGCCGACGATTCCGGCAAAGATTTCGTTTGGGACATATAGAAAGAATGCTGGTGTTAAGAACATGAGGATTTTCATTCCCATATCGATGACTTCTGTTTCGCCTGGAATGAACCAGCCGTAGAATGTTCTTCCGAAGAGACGGAAAGTCAAAACGATGACTGCTGTGATTGAGTACATGATGATGATTGCCTGAACCGGACTTTTTTTGATGCGGTCATATTTTTTTGCACCAAAGTTCTGGCCTGCGAATGTGTTGAGTGACATTCCAAGCGAAGAAACTGACATCCAGAAAAGAGCATCGAGTTTTCCCCACGCTGTCCAGGCGGCAATCGTTGTCGTTGAAAATGAGTTTACGAAAGTCATCATTATGAGATTTGAAACCGTGTACATCGTCGAGTATAAGCCGGATGGAATTCCGAGGGTAATCATTTTTTTCAAAAGAGATGGTTCTACTCTTATTTTTGAAAATTCAATTTTGTAAATTCCACTTGTACGCATAAGCGGAATGAAAATCAAAATCATGCTCACGACTTGAGAAATAACTGTCGCATAAGCAACGCCAGAAACTCCCATCTTGAAAACTGCGACAAACAAAACATCGAGAATAATATTTACAAAACACGAAATGACAAGAACAAAAAACGGCGTCTTTGAATCCCCGACAGCGCGTAAAATTCCAGCTCCTGTATTGTATAAAAACATCGGAATGATTCCAAGAAAGAAAATCTGCAGGTAAGTGACTGCGCTGTCAAAAATTTCGGGAGGCGTTTTTATAAGGCGCATCGCAGACTTAGAAAGCAAAAGTCCGACAACCGTAACGACAGCTCCCATCACAACTGCGAGGACAACATAAGTATGAACTGCCTGTGAAAGCTTGTGCTCCTTCTTGGCTCCAAAAAACTGTGAAATGATAATCGAAGCACCAGTTGCAAGCCCGCCGCAAAATCCGATCAAAAGATTGATGAAGAACCCAGTTCCACCGCCGACAGCAGCAAGAGCTTCCTTTCCGACATAGCGTCCGACAACAATCGCATCGACAGTGTTGTAAAGCTGCTGAAAAAACATTCCGAGCATAATCGGCAGAGTGAACGAGAGAATACTTTTCCAGATTGGTCCTTCTGTAATTGAAACAGATTTCGTTTTAAACATAATTCCACAATATCGTTTTTGCAAAAAATAGTCACTAAATTGTATGTTTATATTTCAATTTCCAAAAACTTACTTCCGGTCAGAAAGCAGAGTCCGTCACCGCTAGCTAGCGTCGCTGGACATGAAAGTCGGCAAGGTAACTATCTTTCCGCCTTTCAAGTCCTGCCGGACTCTGCTTTCTTCCCTCTCGTAAGTTTTAGACATAAAATATAAACATACAATTAATGTCTATATATACTATAGACAAGAACAGGCATTTCTGATATAAATAACACATCACGGCGTCGTACCCAAGTGGTAAGGGACTGGTCTGCAAAACCATCATGCCTCAGTTCGATTCTGAGCGACGCCTTTTCGGGGACTTAAGTTTATTCTTGAGTCCCTTTTTTTCGAGCCGGTCTTGGCTTAGCCGCGGTTCGTTTATTATAAATGCCTCTAAAAATTTCAATTTTTAGAGGCTTCTTTGAAAAATGCGATGTTTTGCGTCTTGCAATTTCAAGGCGCAAAACTCGCAGACATTTCTAAAAAGTATTTTTTAGAAATGTCCATATATATGGGTCACCTGTTTTCGGGTGGCTCTTCGTTTTTTAAATTCGTTTGGTGGAATTTAGTAATGCCTGAGTCATGAATGAAACTGTGAATTGACTTATTGTTAAACCTCGTCTAAAATGGATTTAGACTCCATTTTAGACGAGGTTTAGTTTGTGTATTTAGAAAGACATATTTTTTCATATATCGAGAGGATGCTTAAGCAGTTCAAAGTAATTTTAATTACGGGATCAAGGCAGGTTGGAAAATCTACGATGCTTAAAGAAAAACTTCTTTCTCAATATGAATATACTGTTCTTGATGATTTTTCTGAATTAGATCTTGCAAGGAGAGATCCTGTTTTATTTTTTAAGAATCATAAAATTCCATTAATTGTTGACGAAGTTCAGCGGGCACCTGAATTATTCCTTCAGATAAAATATATTGCAGATCTCTCTTCAAAAAAAGGAAGAATAGTTTTAACTGGTTCTCAATCTCACAAATTAATCAAAGAAGTTTCTGATTCTCTTGCGGGGCGTCTGTGTTTTATTGATATGTCTTCACTGTCGATGAGAGAAATAATGAAAATTGATTTTAATAAAGAATTTTTACCTGTTGATGAATATTTAAATGCAAGACAAAAAAAAATTAAACAGTATGAGAG
>JAGHSB010000179.1 GCA_018066075.1 Candidatus Treponema scatequi | reverse complement strand
ATACACTATAAAAATAAGAGTTTTCTTATAAAAAGTATGGATACAAAAATGAAAGAAGAAGAAAAAACTAAAATCAAGTATTCAATTGGTTTTAAACTTGTTTTAATTATTTCCATCCTTGTTGTAGTTTCTCTCGGAACGGTAACGTTCATTGTAAACAGCATAGTCGGAGAGGATGTAAAGACTACAGCACAGAACAACATTTATACAATTGCAGAAAGTTCTGCAAGTTCAGCTTACAATGAACTTGCAACTGTTCGTTCAAATGTTTTTCTTATGCTTGATATGCTTAATGCAGCAGGAAGTTCTGGTGTTTTAAGCAGACAGACGACAACATACTTTTTCGAACGAAACCAGAATGTTGCTGCCGTTATCATTCCTGGCAGTAAAGAATTAATAAACAACAGATATTTTATTTCAAATGAAATCGAAGCTTCTGTAGTAAATGAGTTTATAGCATCACATCAGGATGACATTAACAATGCAGTAATTGGAGCATCATCAATTTTGAATGCAACTCCAAACTTTGATACGCCGGTAATTGCTTCGATATATCCATACAAAGATGCTGGTTTTGATCAGGCTGTAATTATTTTCTATGCAGCTGATACACTTGCTGATACATTCAGTAATGCGTCAAACTCTTCAGCAGAAGTTTTCATGGTTAATGATAAAGGCGATCTTCTCGTTCACTCAGATTTCAATCTTGTTAAAGCCGGTTCAAACATGCAGAAGAATAAACTTGTTCTTGAAATGCAGGCAAACGGCAGCGATCAGAAACAGTGTACATTTATTGCAGAAGATGAAATTAAATATTACGGTGCATGGAAAAAACTTTCACTTGGTGGAGCAGTAGTTCTTACAATGCTTCCTGAAAAGAAAGCTCTTGAAGCAGTAACAAAGACAACAAAGACAAACTTGTGGTTTGCACTTGGAACTTTGTGCCTTTCAGTTTTATTCATCTGGATTTATTCTAAGAGATTGAGTAATCCTCTTAAAAGACTTACTGCAGTTGCAAATGAAATTAAACAGGGTAACTTCAATACAGATTTGTTTGAAGCGCTCGATAAAAAACATAACAAACAGAGAAAACCTCGTAACGATGAAATCGGTGTATTGATTCAGAGTACAAAAGATGAACGTGAAATTTTGAATACAGTTTCACGACTTACAAACAAAGGTGTAGCAAAAGCTATCGTAAGAAAAGAAATTGACTTTGAACCACACTTGAAAGACATCACAATCTTCTTCTCAGATATCCGTGGATTTACAGCAATCTCAGACGGATTCAACAAGCGCTTCGGTGAAAAATCAGCCGGAGAAATCATCAGCTTCTTGAACGACTACATGAGCCGCATGGTTAACTGTATTACAATTTCAGGTGGTAACGTAGATAAGTTTGAAGGTGATGCTATCATGGCATGCTGGGGTGTTCTTCGCGATGACAACCTCGACTTTGAAAAGATGCCTGATTCAAATCCTCAGAAGAAAGAACTTGCTGAAAAGCATGCTGAACACGTTAAGAAAGATGCAATCAATGCTGTACGCGGTGTTCTTGCAATGCGCTATGCACTTATGGTTTACAACAAAGAAGCAGAAGCATTTACAAAAGCTCATGAAGGTGAGCCGATGGCAAAATATAAACCGCACATCAGAATCGGTTCTGGTCTTAACTCAGGTCGTGCAACAGTCGGCTTCATGGGTTCTTTCGACAAGATGGAATTTACATCAATCGGTGATGCCGTAAACTTGGCAAGCCGTACTGAAAGTTCCAACAAACCTTGTGGAACTGATATGCTTATCACAGAAGACACTTACAATCTCATCAAGAAAGATTTCATCAAGTGTCCTGAAAACAATTTCACAATCAGACCGGAAAATCAGAAAGACGAAATCGTCGTAGAAGTTATCCCGGTAACATTCGAAGTAAAAGGAAAGGGCAAACAGCACTTCTATGGTGTTGTTAACATGCCTAACTTTAATATTGAAGAATTCTTTAAGACAACAGAACCAGACTTTAAAGTTGATCCTGATTGTATTAGAGCTATCGGACCTCAGGGCCCTAAAACATTGGCAGAAGTAAGAACACTTCTTGGAATTCCAACACCTGACTTTGGCGGAGTAAACCTCGATGCAGAAGAAAACAAAGTTACAGCTGGCTGATGTAGTTTTCGTACTTGTCTGTCTCTTAGGTGCCGCATTAAGTTTTTACAAGTTTCAGGATATTTATTTTGAAACATTAACTGGAACAGGGGCCCCAATCGGAATAATTACCTGGAAGGAAAGAACAGCACAGCGTCAGTTTTTGAATGAAGTATTGTGGGATCGCCTCAAAATGAACTCAAGTGTTTATGAAGGTGACCTTATTCGTACTGGTTCAAACTCAGTAGCTGACATTCAGATTGATAGAACAGTAATTTCTCTTAAAGAAGATTCTCTTATCCGTATTCACAGAAATCAGGACGGTACTAACCAGCTCGACCTCATGGGCGGTAATGTCAAAATGGACAGCGCCGACAGTCCGATGCTGATTAAAGCTGGAAATGCAGTTTTGACAATCGAACAGGGATCTTCTCTTGATGTTTCTCGCGGTAAAAATAAAGCATTCAGTATTCGCGTTCAGAATGGTAGTGCTACATATTTTGACGGTGAAGGAAACATTCAGATTGATAATGGAGATGGAATTTCGTTGGATGAAGATGGAAAAGTACTTGAAGGTGCTCTCCTTGTTAACACTCCATCAGCCCAGGAAAGATTCCTTAATTTCTCTGATGAACTTTATCCTGTAGATTTCAAGTGGTCTGCTTCTAATGATGATGCAGTACTTGAAATCTCTGAAACAAAGAGTTTCAAGGAAATTACAGAGTCATATCACATCAAAGGTGTTTACAATACAACTTTGATGCTCGGACCGGGAACACATTACTGGAGACTTACTGTTGATTCTGCAACAGATAATACTTCAGAAATTGCTCTTGGAAAAATCGACGTATACAATACAAAAGCACCTGCTCTTATTACTCCTGTAGATAACTACATTGCAAAATTTAGAACAAAGACTCCTAATACAAGATTTACATGGAACCAGAGCCCTTATGCAATTTCATATCAGCTCGAAATCAGTAAGTCTGAAGATATGATTAATCCGATTTATGTAAAGAATGTTTCAGATAACTCGGTATTTATTTCAAATCTCGGAGAAGGTACATATTACTGGCGCGTCACACCATATTATCAGATTAATGGAGTTGGCCTTAAAGGACCATCAAACATTTATACATATGTAATTAATCAGAGTGGTGAACTTGAAGCACCAAAACTTTCTCTTCCTGCAGAAAATGGAATTGTAAATACTCGTATGCCTCTTAAAAATGGAAGCCGTGCATACTGTAAAGTCAACTTCTCATGGAAAGACTGTCCTGAAGCAAACAGTTATGAGATTTTACTTTCAAGAAATGAAAATGCGTCAAATCCACAGTTCAGGGCAAACACTTTTGATAACTATTTTATCATTAATACTGAGAACATAAATATTGATAACGGTAAATGGTACTGGAAAGTTATAGCAAAAGACGTTGAAGGAAATGTTTCTTCTTCCGATGTAAGAAGCTTTATTGCCATCGATGCAGATATCGAACAGAAAACTTTGTTCCCTATCGATGGATATAAACTTTCTGATACACGTACACAGGATACTCGTTTCTCATGGAAGTCAAACATTCCTGGTGAAAAGATTTTTGAAATTGCACGCGACCCTCAGTTTGCAAATGTCATCTACTCACAGAAGACAATCAATAACTCTGTAAACGGCCGTTACTTAATTCCAAATACATACTACTGGCGTATCAAGGCAAGTCTCGGCGGTCTTGAATTTGCAACACCTGCAAAAACTTTGATCGTAGAACCTCCAATGGCAGCTCCAGTTTCTGTTGCTCCATTTGACAGAGGCGTAGCCCTTGTAAGACCTCGTACACCATTTGAGTTTAAGTGGAATGTAGTAGAAGGCGCTGATTACTATCAGTTGAAGATTTATCGCAACGGCAATAAAGAAGAAGTTCTTTATGAACGCAATCTAATTGAAGCAAATACACCGATAACTGCAAGTATTGAAGTTAATCTTGAAAATTATGCAGAAATTACATACGGACTTTCTTTGCAGGCATTCCGTGAAGAAACTGCAACACAGTCTCGTTCATCAAGCTATATCGGTGACTACACATTCAGTGTTGTAAAGATTAAGCCGATTGTTCTCGTAACTCCGGAAGATGGAATTCAGATTGATGGAATAGAAGCCGTTAAGAAACCTTCTTCTGTAAGATGGAGTTATGTAGGTTCGACTACAAAATCTGCTCTTGTAATTTACAAAGGCAAAGTCGATCCAAAGAATAAAGTTGTAGAAATTAAAAATCCTGAAAGAACAGTTCAGTTGCCTCGACTCTACGAAGGAAAATACTTCTGGACTGTAACTGGTGAAACTGGTGACGGATTTGATGTTTCGGCAGACGGATACAGAACATTCTCTATTGGAGCAATTCCAAAATTAGCGGAAGCTCAGGTTGTTTCTCCAAAGAACAGAATGGACTTTAATAAAGAGTACTTTAAGACAAAACGCGTAATCGAATTTGAATGGCGTCCAGTTGCTGGTGCTGACAGATATGTTCTTAAAGTTTATGACAAGTCAAAGAAGCTTGTTGTAGACAAAACATTTGAAAAGAATGTAACTAAGTTTGCAATTACTGATTTCTCAAATATGTCTGTAGGAAACTACACATGGACACTTGAAGCACAGTCGTTGTTTGAAGGTTACTTGTTCCAGAATGGTAAAGAAGTAAAACAGTCATTTAAGATTGATTTGCAGGATATTAAGAAACCTCAGACTCATGATGGTGGAGTTCGTTATGGTAAATAAGTCATTTAAGTTTATTCGTGCGATTTTAATTTCTCTTGCTTTAATTATTATTGGTGCAAATTGTTTTGCTCAGACTTATTACGTAACTGAAGATGAAAAAGGTAACCAGACTTTGTTCCAGACTTTCAGCTGGGAACAGGATGACAACGTTTTCAAATATGAGTTCATTATGGAACATCTTGTAAAAGGTAAGTACGTAGAAATAGAACACAAAGAACTTAAAGAAAACTCAATTGATCTTTCTCTTGTAAACGGTACATATCGCTATAAACTTCTTGCATATAACTATCTTGGATTCCTTGAAGTTGAAACAGACTGGATTCCGGTAGAAATTGTAAAAGCCTATCAGCCAAAGATTTTCGATGTTGCTCCTGGAACAATATTCCTTGAAGAAGAACAGGATGGTATTTATAACGTAACTGGTTCTGAACTTTCAAGTACAACAGAATATTCTTTGTCTAAAAATATGAAAAATCAGGATGGAAGATTAAAAGCAGAAATCCTTGAATATGATGACAAGCATAAGAATAAGGCAAAGATTAAATTTGATCCTGAAAAACTTGATGTAGGTAAGTGGACTTTAGTTGCAAAAAATATCGGAGGTCTTAGAGACTTTAATCAGGACGTCGTAGTTAAATGGCGTAAAGCCGTTGACCTTGATGTTTCATTAGGCTATGCTCCGATTTTCTTTATTTCAACACCAGAAATTAAAAAATATTTTGAAAAAGAAGATATGTGGTTTGTTCCAGAAGTAAGAGTGAATTTCTTTCCTGTGAAAAAACGTTTCGGATATTTCGGTGTCGGACTTTCCGGATGTTTTTCTGGAATGGATTATAAACCCGATCAGTATCAGCTCAATACATTCTTCTTTACCGGAAACTTAGACTTCGTATATCAGCGTTACTTTATTCCTAAGAAACTTTGCCTCGACCTTCACGCAGGTGTTGGTGTAGTAGGATTTACAGGAATGCAGTTCAGCTTCCCGCATAATATTCATTCAGAAGCTTTGACTTCAATTAACCTTTCAGTTAATGCAGGACTTGCATTAGATTACTACTTCATGAAACGCCTCTACGGTGAACTCGGCTGTGACTTTACATACGCTTTCATGAAAGACATGCAGCTTATGTTCATCCAGCCCCAGCTTTCAGTCGGCTGGCAATTCTAGGAGCTTCTTACTCTATTGTAGCAGCGATAACGGCCTTGATTGTGTGCATTCGGTTTTCGGCTTCGTCAAATACTACTGACTGAGCTGATTCGAAGACTTCGTCGGTTACTTCCATTTCGGTGATGCCGAACTTTTCGCCAATCTCTTTTCCGATTTTTGTATCAAGATTATGGAACGATGGCAAATCGTGCATGAAGATTGCAGATGGTTTTGCCATTTTCATGATGTTTGCATTTACCTGGTATGGCTTTAAGTCTTTGATTCTTTCGGCCCATACTTCATCAGGTTCGCCCATTGAAACCCATACGTCTGTGTAAATTACGTCAGCGTCTTTTGCAGCTTCTTCTACATTTTCTGTCAAAGTGATTGAGCCGCCTGATGTCTTGTTCCATTCATTGCATTCGGCTACTAGGTCTGCAGAAGGAAAGTACTTCTTGTTTGTGCAGGCTACGAAGTTGAGACCGAGCTTTGATGAAACGATGCAGAGTGAGTTTCCGATGTTGTATCTTGCGTCGCCAAAGTAAACAAGTTTTTTGCCTTTGAGAGAGCCTAAGTGTTCTCTGATTGTGAGCATGTCGGCAAGCATTTGTGTCGGGTGGAATTCGTTAGTTAAGCCATTCCATACAGGAACTCCTGAATGCTTTGCAAGGTCTTCAACGATTGTCTGTTCAAATCCGCGGTATTCGATTCCTTCGTACATGCGGCCGAGAACTCTTGCTGTATCTGCGATGCTTTCTTTTTTACCGATCTGGGAACCTTCTGCAAGGTAAGTTGTCATGATTCCGAGGTCGTGGGCTGCTACTTCGAAAGAGCAGCGTGTACGTGTACTTGTCTTTTCAAAGATAAGGGCGATGTTCTTGCCCCGGTGAGTATCTACAGCGACATGGTTCTTTTTCTTTGCTTTAAGGTCAGCTGCAAGGTCGAGAAGATAAATAATTTCTTCTTGTGAAAAATCCTTTAATGTTAAAAAACTTCTCCCTTTAAGATTAATACTCATAAAA
>JAGHSB010000138.1 GCA_018066075.1 Candidatus Treponema scatequi | reverse complement strand
CGCCGGCCGTCTCAGAAACTCTGGGAACGATTACTTAACAGAACGAGCTCAGGACATCTGTGACATTTTTGGCAGTGTTTTGACCGAACTTTTAGGAATCAGCCCTTTCAACATCGAACAGGTTCCGGATGGAGCCGTAATCGTTGCAAAGGAGATGAATCCTTCTGATACAATCATCCTTTCAAAAAGAAAGATTGCAGGTCTTGCACTCATCGAAGGCGGTATCTCAAGCCACGTTGCAATTCTTGCAAGAAACTATGACATTCCTGCCGTATTCGGACTCGAAAAAATTACAAAAGAAGTTCATACAGGCGAGCGTCTTATCGTTGATGGAACTGCCGGAGAAATCATCCAGTCGCCTGATGCGCAGACTCTCAATGACTACACTGTAAAAATCGAAGAAGAAAAACTGCACAAAGAAAAGATCCTTCAGTTCAGAGAAAAAACTGCACAGACTAAAGACGGTACAAAGTTCAAGCTCTATGCAAACATCGGAACTCCTGATGAAGCAAAACTTGCCCTCGAAGAAGGCGCTGACGGAATCGGACTTTTCAGAACTGAATTTTTATTTATGTCAGAGTCGTCTGAAACTCAGGTTCGCGGCCGTTCGATGTCAGAAGAAGAACAGTTTGAAGCATACAAATCTGTTCTCGAAATCATGAAAGACAAACCTGTAATCATTCGTACACTCGACGCAGGTGGCGATAAAATCATTTCTTCACTCGACTTAAACGCAGAAGAAGAAAAAAATCCGATGATGGGACTTCGCGCAATCCGTCTCACACTTCAGTACCCGCAGCTTCTTAAGACACAGCTTCGCGCATTGTACCGCGCAAGTGTTTACGGAAACCTCAAAATCATGCTTCCACTTATTACAAGCACAGAACAGGTTGTAAAGGCAAAAGAACTTGCGCGTCAGGTTCGCGAAGAACTCGAATCAGAAGGCGTTCCATTTAACAAAGATACACCAATCGGAATCATGGTCGAAACAGCAGCAGCCGGAATCACAGCAGACTGTCTCGCAAAAGTTTCTGACTTCTTCTCAATCGGTACAAACGACTTAACACAGTACACACTCGGAGTTGACCGCGAAAATATTTCAGTAGCTCCACTTTATAACGAATTTCACCTCGCAGTTTTGCGTCTCATTCAAAAGACAATCGAAGCTGCAAACAATCAGAACATTCCAATTTCTGTCTGCGGTGAAATGGCAAGCAAAACTGACAGCGTTATGGTTCTCGCAGGAATGGGCATTCGTCATTTGAGTATGGGAGCAAAACGCATTTCGTACGTAAAAGAAACACTTTCAAATATTACAATCGAAGAGTTGCAGGCAATTTCTGCAAAGTCACTTAACAACTTGTAAAAATTATTTTCGTTAATTAATTTTTTATAAGTGGAATTTTCAGGACCGCAAAATGAAGAAGAAACAGAAACCGGATTTTTCAAAACCAAAACCAAAGGTAAGTACATCGAAAAAAGCATTTCACGATTATGGTGAAATCGAAAAATCAGAAGAAGAAATTCAGTTTGAAAAAGAACAGGCAGAAAAAGATGCCGGTGAAGAAAATTCCACTTCTGAAAATTCTTCTGAACAGAAATTTGACACATCAAAAATCTACTTTAATAAACCATTGCTCGTAATTGCAGGACGCCCAAACGTTGGAAAATCAACTTTGTTCAACCGCTTCATGCACAAAAGAATCGCAATAACAGATCCGACTCCGGGTGTTACACGCGACCCGGTTGAAGGCGACTGCTTCATTCTCGGAAAACCAGTTCACCTCATGGACACTGGCGGATACAAACTCACTCGCGACATCGGAACAATGGAAGCCGTAATGGATGACCTCGTTGTTGAAAAAACTCTCGACAAATTAAAGAAAGCAGATGTAATTTTACTCCTTCTCGAAGCAAGCCAGATTACACCTGAAGACGAAGAGTTCATTCACCAGCTCAGACCATACTGGAACAAATTAATCGCAACCGTTAACAAAACAGAAGGCGGCAAAAACGAACAGTTTGCACTCAACTACATGAAATATGGTTTCAAAGAACTTCTTTTCATCAGCGCAGAGCACGGCGATAAAATTCCAGAACTCCAGCAGAAACTCGTTGATAACTTAGACTTCAGCAAAGTAACCGAAGGAACAGAAGAAGACATTCCAATCAGAATCGCACTTCTCGGAAAACCAAACACAGGAAAATCTACACTCTCAAACAGACTCACACACACAGAAGCATCAATCGTCAGTGACTACGCAGGAACAACACGCGATGTTGTCGAAGGCTCGTTCCGCTACAACAACCGCGAGTTTAAAATCCTCGACACCGCCGGAATCAGACGAAAAGCAAAAGTCAAAGAAAATGTCGAATACTATTCAGTAAACCGAGCAATCAAAACAATCGACGAATGTGACATCGTATTCTTAATGATTGACGCACAGATCGGTCTTGCAGAACAGGACAAAAAAATCTGTTCACTCGCATACGAACAGGGCCGCGGAATTATTTTCATTCTCAACAAATGGGACACACAGGAAAAAGGCCGCACTGCAATCAAGAAAGCAGAAGAAAACATCAAGATCATGTTCGGCCAGATGAATTACGCTCCGATCATTTGTATTTCTGCCCTTGAAGGCGACGGTATCAAACTTTTAATGGATACAGCACTGGAACTTCACAGCCAGCTTACTAAAAAAGTTACTACATCAGTTTTAAATACAGCTCTCAAAGACTGGCTCTTTAAGTATCCACCTCCAGCATCAAAAACTGCACACTTTAAAATCCGCTACATGACACAGACAAGTACAAACCCATGCGTGTTCACAATCTTTGCGACACGACCAGAAGTTGTACCACAGACATATGTAACATTCTTAAAAAACAGAATTCGCGAAGACTTAGGCTTTGACAAAATTCCAGTTCAGCTCGAAATGAAAGCCAGCCGCCAGAAGTGGGAAGACAGAGAGTTTTAATGCCATATTCAATCGGACAGATCGAAGAATTAACAGGAATCAAATCTCACGTCCTACGTTACTGGGAAGAAGTCATTCCGGGGTTTGCACCTCAGAAAGATTTCGGCGGACGAAGAATTTATTCTCAGAAAGAACTCGACATGATTCTGAGATTGAAATATTTAATCAACGAAAAAAAGTTTACGATCGAAGGTGCACGCGACCAGATTATCGCAGAATCAGAACAGGTTCAGAATAATTTTGATGCGATCCACGAGATTCATTCAATCCGCGAAGAACTATCCGACGCACTTTTGAGAATACAGAAATACAAAAAGAAATAGCACAGGAAAAATAAATGAGTACAAGTTCACTTTTTAATCCGAAGAAAGTTCCACAAGACGCACAGAAAATTCTCGAAGACTTTGACAAAATCGTCCAGAACATTCTTCCGCTCAACTCAAAACAAACATCAAAATTACCTGACGACATCAGACAGCTTTCACACGAACTCACAGACGAACGCGACACACGCCGCCTAGGCTACATGAACGAAAAAACTTTTCTATCTGCCTACACAAGATATTTTGCATGGTGGAATCTCGTACGCCTCACCCGCTTGTTCTCAAACATCGACATCACAAAAGTAAATCTTTCTGACGGTGACTTCGCACTCGACATCGGAAGCGGCCCGCTCACAGTCGTAATCGCACTCTGGCTCTCACGCCCAGAACTCCGCACAAAAAAAATCACATGGTACTGCCTCGACATCTCAAAAGAAGCAATGTCCCTCGGCGAAGAAATATTTTTATCGATTGTAGCAAAAACAATCAGCGCAGACACTGCGAGTGATGACAATTCTGATTCGAACATCAATCCTGATACTGACATCAATTCAGAAACCCGCGACATCGCACCATGGAAAATCATCCGTGTAAAAGGCGCACTTGGAACAAGCATCAAAGAAAAAGCAAAACTCGTAACATGCGCAAATATGTTCAACGAAGTTTTCCAGTCAGAAACAAAACCACTCGACTTTCTTTCAAAAAAATATTCAGAAGAGTTATCACACTACGCAAAAGAAGATTCATCTTTCATCATCGTAGAACCAGGAGTTCCACGCTCGGCAAGATTTATAAGCTGCCTCAGAGATTCATTTATGAGACGCGGCCTTTCAATCGAAGCTCCATGCTGTCACTGTGAATCGTGTCCGATGGACGGAAGACTTTTAAAAGGTCCTCACACAGAACGCGGAACAGAAAATAAAAAAACAGGAAAATGGTGCAACTTCGCATTCCCGACAAAAAACGCACCAGAAAAATTACAGAAACTTTCAGCCGCTGCAAAACTTCCAAAAGACCGCGCAGTATTGAGTTTTGTTTTTGCAACACCAGAGACCGCAGGCATTACGAATGATGTTTTAATAAAACATGATGTACCGTCATCTCAAGATAAATCAGCATCTCATTCTTCGCACGCATCACTTCAGAAACCCGCCGCACCGCTCTTACTCCGCATCGCATCTGACCCGATCCGCATCAGAGATAAAATCGGTTTCTACGCTTGCAGCCGTCTCGGACTTGTGCTCTACATTCCAAAAAAAGGCCAGCTCGTTTTCTCAGGCGATCTTATAGAAACAAAAGCGCCGGATCAAAACTGCGAACCAAAACGCGACTTCAAAACCGGCGCTGTAATTGTTGAAGAAAATTAAACAAACGGAAGTGGTGTTGTCGTTATAACATTGGTTTATTTGTTCTTCTGATAGGTTTAAAT
>JAGHSB010000143.1 GCA_018066075.1 Candidatus Treponema scatequi | reverse complement strand
TTTTACACATTGAATTTTATAAATATAGTTTATGTAATAACTGATGTCATTTGTAATCCAGTTATAGCGGAGAGCATTAAGTATTGAAGTTGAAGTTTCTGCCTCGTAAACAGCATCATCTTTAACGCGCTGGTTAATTTTAACTTTGAATGAAGACGCAACAATTGTCTTTTTAGTTATTGCATCAGTCAGATATGAATATACTTCATTGTTTGCATATTTTACTCGTTCAGGAAGATTTGTCTCAGGCTTTGTGATGTAAAAATCAAACGAAATAACACCGGTTCTTCTTCGTGTTGAATATCCCGAATAAAGATAATCCGGATTTGGAATCAAAAGCATTCTGTCTGAGATAAATTTCTGTACATAATCACTTTGAGGGTCATTAAGGTAACTGTGAAAACAATCAGCTGTAATTGTATCATCGCGTTCCGTGTCAGAATCAGGTCCGCGGTACATGATTTCGATTTTTGCAATCTGAGGAGAAATCTTGTCGTAAGGAATTACGACATATTTCGGTTTGTCAAACGGAGCTTTATTCTGAGGTAGAACACATTCTTCAATTTGGGCAAGTTCCACTCCATTATTGCTCCAGTCGCCGTAAATCTCACTTACCATTTTGATAACTTCGTCAGCATTAACATCCCCGCCGATAAAAAGCGCTGCATTTTCCGGAATGTAAAACTTATTCTTGATTGCAAGAAGATCATCAACTGTCGCATTCGAAACGTTTTCAACTGAACCGCTCGGATCAACCTGCCACGGCGCATCGCAGTAAAATGTGTCCCTTATATATTTTGAAATGAGACGGTCAGGATTTGTGTACTGTCCCTGAATCTCAGAAATTACAACTTTCTTTTCGATTTCAAATTCATCTTTGTCCATGAGCGGTTCACGAATCGCAGCACTCCAGAACTCGAGTCCTTTTTTGAGTTCTTTTTTTGGAATCGTAAAATAATAGTTTACGCATTCAAGTCCTGTAGTTCCGTTCCACGAAGCTGTTCCCATATCAGAGAGCGCTTTCTGAACTGCTGCAGAATTTTTGTAAAGGCTGTTTCCTTTAAACATCATGTGTTCATACAAGTGGAACAATCCCGCATTTTCTTTTGTCTGCGTGATCGCGCCCGCCCTGACTGCTATTTCAATGTAAGCAAGTGGAACGGAATGGTTTTCAGATATAAAAACTGTAATCCCGTTTTCAAGTTTGCTCGTGTATGTATTCGGAGCAATCTGATAAATTTTATTTTTGTCTTTAGTTCCTTTTGCAAAACAAACCGATGTCAAAAACAAAACCGATAAAATTAAACAAATCTTTTTCATACAACCAAGAATAACATTTTTAACGCCCTTTGTCACAGCTGTATTTTTATTAAATGGAATTTCGATGAACTAGTCTCAATTCAAAAGTATAATTTTTAGACACAGATTACACAGATTACATAGATTATATGTAAGAAAGTCCTAAAGATTTTTACCAAATTAAAAAAACAAAAAAAATCTGTGTTTAATCCGTGAAATCTGTGTCAACTTTTAATTCCTTTTCAATTGATCACATTTTTTATAAATTCCATTTAAACTTTCTCTTTATTGAAAACACTCGGTTCTGTGGTATAATTAATCGATTATTTTAATTACAGCAATATTAATTTAGACATCATTTTGAATTGAACGTCAGCTGGAGGGCGGATATGAAATTTTCTAAGGACTTTATCTGGGGTGCGGCTACTTCCAGTTATCAGATTGAAGGTGCAGTCAACGAAGACGGAAGATGTCCTTCGATCTGGGATACATATACACATAAAGAACACATAACTCACGACGGCAAGAATGGCGACATCACATGCGATCATTATCACCGCTACAAAGAAGACATCGCGCTTATGCGTGAGCTTGGAATTAACGCTTACCGTTTTTCAATTGCGTGGCCACGTCTTTTTTCATATTCCAAATCAAAAGGAAAATTAATCGCGACACCAAACGAAAAAGGATTTGATTTTTACGACAGACTCATCGATGAACTTTTGAAAAACAACATCGAACCCTGGATTACACTTTATCACTGGGACATGCCGCAGACACTTCAGGATGAAGGCGGATTTTTAAATCGTGAAATTGCTGACTGGGGCGCAGAACTTGCAGCCGCAGTTGCAAAAAAATATTCAGACAGAGTAACACATTATTTTACTCTCAACGAAATGCCATGCATTCTCGGCGGCTACATGGGATGGAAAGCACCAGGACTTGTTAAAAAACGAAAAGACCATCTCAATGTCATTCACAACATGCTCCTCACTCACGGCAAAATGAATCAGGCGCTCCGTGCTGCTTCCACTCAAAAAATAATCGTATCCTGCGCGCAGAACGGACTCGGTCACTACCCTGCAACTGACAGCAAAGAAGATTACGAAGCATTTCTCAAGGCGATGAACTGCATCGAAGGCGCACCTTACGAATACGCACCTCTTCCGGGCTCAAAAAGAATCATGAGCGATGCACTAATCTACTACCTCGACCCTATTCACTTCGGAAAATATCCTGACCAGGCATTTAAGATTTTCAAAGGTGACATGCCAAAGATTAAAAATGGTGATATGGAAATTATTTCGACACCGACAGAGATTCAGGGAATTAATATTTACGAAGGGCGACCGATCGCATCAGGCTCAAAAGGAAAATATCAGGACGGATGGCATATTGCAGAATATTCCGACGGAATGGACCGCAACGCAGCAAAATGGCCGATAACACCAGAAAGCATGAACAAATATTTTAACTTCATTTCTGACCGTTACAAAAAACCAATTTACATCACAGAAAATGGAATGAGCAACGCAGACATCATTTCTGAAGACGGAAAATGTCACGACCCGCAGCGAATCGAGTTTATGAGACGCTATCTTGAAAAACTTTCAACATCGATAGAAAACGGTGCCGATGTCAGAGGATATTTTCACTGGTCCCTTCTCGATAACTTTGAATGGGAAAACGGCTTTAACGAACGCTTCGGTCTTGTGCATGTTGACTACACAACCCAGAAGCGAACGCCGAAAGACAGTTTTTACTGGTATAAAAACCTAATTGAGAAGTTCAGATAAAGCTTTATAAAACTCTGGTTTTTCACGTTCCACTATAATCGGACGGCCTTCGAGGTTTAAGAAACAGTGCTCTGATTTTCCGATGCCGCATACTTCTCCGTTGCATGTGAGCGTGTAGCCGAAAGTTAATTTTGCTGGAGTGAGTTTTTCGATTTTTGTTTCGATTGAAATCTCATCAGCAAAAGTCGTTGTCTTTCTAAAGCTGTATTCAATTCTGATAACAGGACTCACGATTCCTTCGGCTTCTATTTTATCAAACGGATAACCAATCTGACTCAAAAAATCAATACGCGCTTCTTCAAGAAAGCGGATATAATTTGAGTGATGTGTGATTCCCATTTTGTCTGTTTCGTAGTAGTTAACTTTGTGGATGTAAGGTGTCATAAAAGTCCTCCGGATATTTTAATTGATTTCTGTTTTGAAAATCAGCTTCTTTTTCTTAAACTGAATTCTGCTCTATTCATCTTCGATTTCGTATAATTCTATATTATAATCCTGAAAATTGCTGAAGCATAAATATTTTTCATTATTTGAAACATCAAGTCCTGTCGGCTGATTTCCGCCTTCGAAATTTTTTACGACTGAAAAATCTTTTGTGTCGATTATGTAAATCTGTCCGTTTGAAGGGCTTCGTTTTGTGTAGTCTGTCGGGTTGTTGTAGCCGCGGCAACTGACAAAGAGCCAGCGGTTTTTGTAAAGGTCAATTGTATTCGGGTTAATGTAAACTTTTGTTTCTTTTTCGATTTTAAAAGATGCAAGGTCAACCTGATAGATTTTTGCCCAGTACATATCAGAGATATATGCTTTTGTTTCTTCGGCATTTAGTACGATGTGGCGCATTGCGCTTTTTGGAATTTCGATGAATGCTGTTCTTTTTCCTGTATCTGTTTCAAATTTTTCGATTGTGCTTCCGTCAAAGGCAAGCGAAATGATGTATTTTCCTTTTTCAACAAAATACAAACCTCGTGGAGCGGCTGCTGCTTTTATGAGGCGCAGAAGTTTTCCGTCTGAATATCGTATGATTGAAATGTCATTTGAAACCCAGTTGGAAACTGCGATGATTTTTTTCTCTTCTGACCAGACCATAAACTTTGACCAGACGCCGTTTGTTGAAATCGATCTTTTATAAACAAATCCCGGATAAGTATATTCATGAATCTGTCCTGTCGTCATCTGAGAAACGAAAAAACTTTTTTTAGACGGAATAAAAAGTCCTTCTACAAATCCGAGCTTTGAACTTGTTGCAGGTTTTAAACGGGGTTCCATCTGTTTTGTTTCGACATTGAACAAATCAATTCCATCGTCTTCGAGAAGAGGCATTACGATGTACTTGTCATCTGGAGAAAATAAAACCTGCTTAGGCTGTCTTCCGCAGTCAAAGGTTCCGATCTTTTTTAATTTTGGAACTGAATAAAGCGGAACAAGAATTGAAAATATAAATAAAACCGAAAAAAATTTTTTCATAAAAATCCAGCTGTAATTAAAAAGCAAAAAACAAACTCAAAAAAAAAGTTTGCGACAGTTTCAACAAGTTCAACCACCGCAAACTCTCTATCAATTAGTCAAAATAACCTTTTGCCTTAAGAAGCTCAGCATTAAGAATTCCACCTAATGCAGCGCCTCGTTTTGTGTTGTGGCTCAAGGCAACAAACTTAACGTCAAATACAGGACACTCTCGAAGGCGTCCGATTACACAGGCCATTCCCTTTTCTGTTTCGCGGTCACGGCGTGGCTGCGGTCTGTTTTCTTCGTGTCGAACAACGATTGGATGAACAGGAGCAGAAGGAAGGTTTAATTCCTGTGGAAGTGATGTATATGAAGTCCAGATTTTTTCGATTTCTTCGAGACTTGGTTTTTTGTCACCGAACTCGAGTGATACACATGCTGTGTGTCCGTCTACAACTGGAACACGAGTACATGTAGAAGAAACCAATGGAAGAGCTGCGTTTTCGATTTTTCCATCTTTAACAGTTCCCAAAATCTTGAGGCATTCTTTTTCTGTTTTTTCTTCTTCACCACCGATAAATGGAACGATGTTGTCGATCATATCGAATGATGCAACACCAGGATATCCGGCGCCAGAAGTTGCCTGAAGTGTTGTTACAACCATTCTCTTGATTTCGTATCCTGCTTTGATCAAAGCGTGAATAGGCATCATATATGTCTGGAGTGAACAGTTAGGTTTTACAGCGATAAAGCCTTTGTCCCATCCGTGATGTTTTTTCTGTTCTGCGATTACATTGAGATGTTCGTAGTTGATTTCTGGAACGAGCATCGGAACATCTTCTGTCCAGCGGTTAGCAGAAGCATTTGAAACTACAGGAATTCCTTCTGCGGCATAAGCTGCTTCGAGGGCTTTGATTTCATCTTTTCCCATTTCAAGTGCACTGAATACAAACTGACATTTTCCAAGTGCTTTCTTTTCGTCGTTTGCATCTTCAACTGTAAGATTAGCAACATTAGCAGGAATTTCTGCACCGATGAGCCATCTGTTTGCAACTGCATCTTTGTACAATTTTCCTGCTGAACGAGGTGAAGCTGCTACGTAAGTAACTTCAAACCAAGGGTGATCTTCGAGTAATTTGATGTATCTCTGTCCGACCATTCCAGTAGCGCCCAAAACGCCAACCCTAATCTTTTCTGCCATTTTCTTTTCTTTGCTCCTTTACGGCCTATAAATTGCGCCATGGATGGCGCTTGTTTCAAAATTAAATGTTACAGTCATCGATTGCTTTTTCGATGACTTTTTTTGCACTGTCAGTTACTTCTACGAGAGGCAATCTTACAGTTCCTGCAGGGAGTCCCTTGTAGTTCATTGCATACTTGATTGATGTCGGATTTCCGTCAACGAAAGCTGCCTTAAACATCGGAGCAAGACCGTAATGAAGTTCGCGAGCTTTTGCAAAGTCTCCGCTGAGTCCTGCTTCTACGAGGTCTGCCATGCGGCGTGGTGCGATGTTTGATACAACAGAAATAACTCCGTCACCGCCTGCTGCCAAAAGTGGAAGTGTCAAACCGTCGTCTCCGCTCAATACAGCGAAGTCCGGTTTTTTATTTTTAATCTGTGCGATAACATCCATCATCTGAGAAATTTCACCGCTTGCTTCTTTTACACCGGCAATGTTCGGAAGCTGTGCAATGCGAACGAGTACATCAGTCGGAATGTTAACACCAGTTCTACCTTTGATGTTGTATACAACGATTGGAATACCAACTTTTGAAACTGCTTCAAAGTGTCTGAAGATACCTTCTTTTGAAGGCTTGTTGTAATATGGAGTTACAACGAGAGCGTAATCTGCTCCAACCTTTTTAGCGCGTTCTGTATATGCAACAGCATCTTTTGTGTTGTTGCTTGAAGCTCCGAGAATAATTGGAACGTCTTTTCCAGTTGCTTCTCTGAAAGCCTTTACTTCTTCCATCAAAATTTCGATGAGCTTGTCTTCTTCTGAGCCCGGTTTTTCATCAAGTGTCGGAGTTTCTGCAGTTGTGCCCAGTGGAACGAGACCTGTAACACCACCTTCAAGCTGAAATTTAACGTTCTGTCTGAAACCTTCAAAGTCAACTGATCCATCTGTGTTCATCGGCGTAATAAGCGCCGTAAATGTTCCTCTTAATCTATTCATAATAAAAACTCCTGATCAGGGCAGAATACACCCTGTTTAGTGG
>JAGHSB010000060.1 GCA_018066075.1 Candidatus Treponema scatequi | reverse complement strand
CATATTCCGTTGCTGGAATTTTACCTCTTTTAATTAAAAATGAAACTCTTGACCCAGACGAAATACCTTCATCTTCACAGAAAAAATTTTCACGCACAGATATTGCTGCAAGCTATTCAATTCCGGATAAAGAAGGCGGAGTAGTTTATTATGACTCTGCCAGTTCGGAAGTTTGGTTTAGAGAATATAAACATAATACAAATGATGATGGCAATCTTTTTTTTGAAACTGATAAAGTGATTTTAAAACCTAAAAAACTTTTTACGATGACGGGAGTTACAAAACTTTCGCTTTCATGTGACGGAAGATATCTTGCAGTCTCTCGCGTTAATCAGTATTCAGTTTTCAAAACTAATGTTTATATTTACGACATGAAGAAAAAGTGTTTCGTCAATAAAACTTCTTTTGGTTTTCGCGAAGGAACAGTTTTATTTGACGGAGAAAATTATTTTTTCACTGCAGTAAAAACCGTGAGCCAGAATTCTTCGCTCGAATTTTATTCACTTAAAAATAATAAACTTGAAAATATAAAATCACTTCCGCTTAATTTCGGTGATGTTGCATTAAACCTTTCTGATGCCGGAAACGGTCGCCTTGCATTTCTTTTAAAGCAAAAAGATAAGTGGTCTATTTCTTTATATTATAAGGATTTAGATAAGTTTACACTTTTTGAAATTCCGAAAGAAATTCAAGTCCGCGATTTGTCTGTTTTAGGAATCAGGCATTTTATAACTGGAAAAGATGCAATTATATTGCCGTTTTCTTACGGTACAAAAAATACACTTCCGCGGCTTGGTTACCTTGGAATAAACTTTTCAGAAAATGAAATCAAATCTGCATCATTCCATCTTTTAAATAAAGATTTCTCCGGAGGAGTATATTCGCCGGTAATTTCTCCTGATTCTCATTCAGTACATTATCCTGATGTAGTTTTCAGTTCTCATTTTTTTGATAATTCAAAATTGTCTGTATTAAATGCAGACAGTTTCAGTTCGGATGACTTTGAAATTTTATTTACACAATATCAGACAGTTCAAAAACTTTCAGATAAAAAAACAGATAGCGAATCAAATCAAGTTATAAATTCAAATAATCGTACCGTATCAAATTCCATTGACGAAATAAAAAAAATTAATCCGTTTGAATATACTTTCCGAGGAATATTTGTTCCGCTTGGTGTAGTTCCATTTTTTGACAATGAATTTAATCCGACTGGAATCGGGATTGCAGGTTTGACATGGTCGTCAAAAAGATATCTGATTACTGCAGGATATGAGCCTTTGAAAATGTGCTATGGTGTTGGTGCTGCGGTATTTGACTGGACGCCGACACAGAATATGATTTATGTTTTATTTGGAACCTGCGGCTTTGATGAAAACGGTTTCAGACAGACAGAGGATGAACTTTATTTACAGGCACAGATTCCGGTCTTTACGCATTCACATATTGTTTTTTCAAGTACAAGTAAATTTTTCTATGGTGAGCCAAATTACATGCAGTTTACACCAGAGAATATTTTTAAAACTCAAGCTCCAGGAAATCTTTCAACTACTTTTTCTACAACAGCTGCAGTAAAATTTTCAACATTAAGAAAAGCAGATGTTCCTTACCATTCAAAACTCGGATTTTATATTGGACCGGCATTTAATTATTCGTATATCGACTGGGAAAAAAATACTAGCAATGATGTTTTAATTACAAAAGGAAAAGGAATGAATCTCGGATTAAATTTTGGATTTACAGTTCCGAATATTCTTCCATTCGAAAATCCAGAAGACATGACATGTAATCTTCCTTTGACTTTTGATGCAAATATTTTTCCTGATATTTCAAAAGCTGCAGACTATTCATGCAAGCTTGTTCTGTTCTCAAAAGAAGTCCAGCAGGGAACATCTCACTTTTTTCTGCCGCTTTATATGAACAGATTTTATATTTCTGCATCTTATGCAGGCGCTTTGTACTATAAAGACAAAATTAATATGGCGATTCTTGATTTGCCGAAAACTATGTCTGTTCTGGAAAATTCCACTTATGCAGATACTGTCGGACTTGGATTCAATATTGCATTTACAATAAATACCGGAGATCTTGTTAAACTTGGTGTTCTTGACCTCGGCGCAGAACTCCTTTTTGACATAAATCAGCGAAATCCCGGTACAAACAGATTTCACCTGAAACTATGCAATAAACTTGTTTTTTAGCCGATAATAGAGTAAAATATTAAGAATAGGGGAAAATGTCGTGGCAAAAGGTTCTATTGGAAAAACAATCGTTTTACTTATATTAGTGTTGATTTTAGCTATAGGTGGATTACTTTGGTTCGATTTTTTGGGTGTAATTCATGTAAAAACTCTTTTCGCACCAGTATATAAATTACTCGGCTGGCAGCCACAGACTTCACAGACATCTACCAATTCAAAGCCTTTATTTGCAGATTTAGACCAGGACAGACTCGATAAACAGCGTGAAGCTCTTGAAATTTTCAAGCAGGAACTCGAAAAACGCGAAGAAAACACAGAAATTGCAGAAAAAAAGAACGAACAGATCGCTCTTGAAATAGAAAATCGTGAAAAATCGCTCGAAGAACGCGAAAAAACATTTAACAATGAAAAGCAAAAGTACGATATTAGAGAGGTAAACATCGTACAAATTGCCATCAACCTTGAAAACATGGCTCCGGAAAACGCAGTCCATATTCTTGAGGAAAGTGATGATCAGCTTGTTATTGACGTTCTTCGTAAGGTAGAAGAAAGAGCTCGTGCAAACAACAAAAGTTCAATGGTTGCATACTGGCTTTCTTTGATGAAACCTGACAGAGCAGCAACAATCCAGAGAAAAATGGCTTCTAAACCGGTTTCTCTCGATGATGATGACGACGAATAAACTGTCTTAACATCAGTCTCACGGTAACTTTTACATGTTTACTGACTGCGTCGCAGTCAAACTAAAGATGGAGGTTACCGAATGCAGGGACTGAATGCAATTTTAGATTCAACCTATATTCAGAACACAAATCAGAACATTGATACTCCAAAAGTAAATGAAACATCAGAAAATTCAGTTTCATTTTTGACTATGGTTAAAAATGAAATCAGAAGTAATGAAGTTTCTCATAGTTTTGAATTTGTGCAGAAAACCGACACGGATGTTTTAAAAAGTTCTTCTGAAAACAACGTAAATAATACAGCAAAAGTTTCAGAAAATAACACGGATGTACAGAAGACTCAGGAAAACAAAATCTCTGAAAAATCTAATGACTCACAGAATGAGAATGTTGCTTCTGCAAAAGATGAAAAATCATCTAAAGATGACAAATCAGAAAAAGCAGAAAAGACTTCTAAATCTCAGAATGCTGAAACAGCTTCAAATCGCATCAAAGAGTTAAAGAACATCGTTGATAACGAAAAGCTCAAGTCAATGATGAAAGATAATTCAGAAGAAAAACTTGTTCTCGCTTCAGAAAAGTTAAAGCTTTTCAACGAGAAGGGTGAAGAAGTTTCTCTTGATTCTTTAAATCAAAATACAAAGAACCTAAAGACAGACAAAGATGCAGATGATCTTTTGGCTTCAAATGTTTTAAGTTCTGGAAATGTTTTTGCTATGTCTGAAAAATCTGAAAAGATTTCTGACAAAGCAAATCTCACAAAAGAAAATCCAAACAAAATTGCAGCAAAGAAAGATGTAAAAAAACTTTCTGATGTAATTTCTGTAACAGATTTAAGAACACAGAAACCAGAAGCAGCTGTTGAAAAGAAAGGCAACTTTGTTACTTCTGTAAAACAGACTTCTAATGACAGCGTTCAGGTGACAATGGATTTGTCTTCACAGGCAGAGAAAAACATTTTATCACTTGATGCACAGACAGCCGGAGCTCAGGGATCAACATTCCAGGCAATGCTTGAAAATCAGATTTCTGAAAATGCAGCTGACTTTGTAAAAGCTGGAAATATCGTTCTTAAAGATAACAATGTTGGAAACATAAATCTTATACTTCGTCCTGAAAACTTAGGAAATGTTAAGATAAGTTTGGAATTATCCGATAACGTAATTACCGGCAAGATTCTTGTTTCAAGTCAGGAAGCATTCAATGCTTTCAGTTCTACACAGGACAGCTTGAAAGCAGCATTCATTGAAAGCGGTTTTGATACTGCAGGATTTGATGTTGCATTTGCAAATCAGAATCAGAACTTTGCTGGAAACGGACAGGAACAGAACCAGAATCAGAACGATTACCATGCATTTAACACATACGGTAATTTTGTTGTAGAAAACAGTTCAGTTTCTGATTTGAATTCCGAAATATATAACGAAGCTCGAGATTACTCGATCAACATAGTTGCATAATTATAAAGAGGTGAATGATGGAAGGTATGACAGCAACAGGCATTAACACAAAAATGGATGCCCAGGAATTTCTTCAGACACAATTGGAAGTTGACAGATTCAACAAGTCAATTCAGGTTGATGGCAGACAGACTAGCAATCAGATGGGAAAAGATGAATTCCTTAAGTTGCTTTTGACACAGCTTTCACATCAGGACCCGACTGCACCAATGGACAACACAGAGTTTGTTGCTCAGATGGCACAGTTCAGTTCCCTCGAACAGATTCATAACATGTCAGAAGGTTTTAACAGAATGGCATCACTTATGAATAATAACGATGCAGTTTCAACTCTTGGAAAAACAGTTGACCTTGAAGTTGGAAGTGAAAAAATTACTGGAGTTGTTGAAAGCGTAACTCGTGGACAGAATCCACAGGTTTTGGTTAACGGCAACTATTATAATCTTGAACACATTAACGCAGTATACGGAAACTAAGGAAGGATAGCTATATGATGAGATCACTTTATTCTGGTGTATCGGGAATGCAGAATCACCAGACAAGAATGGACGTAATTGGTAACAACGTTGCCAACGTAAACACAACAGGTTTTAAAAAGGGTCGTGTTGATTTTCAGGACATGATTTCACAGCAGATATCAGGAGCAGCAGCACCTACTACAGAAGTTGGTGGTGTTAACCCTAAAGAAGTTGGACTTGGTGTTCAGGTTGCTGCAATCAATACAATCTTTACACAGGGTAACTTGCAGACAACTGGTGTATCAACAGATATCGCTATTCAGGGAAACGGTTTCTTCGTATTGAAAAATGGTGAAGAATCTTTCTACACAAGAGCAGGTGCTTTCAGTGTTGATAAAGACGGAACTCTCGTAAACCCAGCAAACGGTTTGCGTGTTCAAGGTTGGATGGCTCGTGAATTGAACGGCGAAATGGTTGTTCAGACAGCTGCAACTCCTACAGACTTGGTAATTCCACTTGGATCAAAAGATCCAGCAAAAGCTACAGAAAACGTTAAGTTTGCATGTAACTTGAATAAAAACACTCCAGAAATCCTTGAAGGTGCAAGCCCGGCTGACATCGCAAAAGGAACATGGAATACAGAATTTAAAATTTATGACAGCTTTGGTAATGAACACCTTTTATCAGTTGCTTTCCAGCGTGTAGTAGGAGATCCTAACTCATGGCGTGCTACAGTAAATGTTGATGCAGAAAATGCAGACTTTACACAGACACGCGTTGGACTTGGAACAACAGACGGTGTAGAAAATACATTCATCGTACACTTTGATAACCATGGAATCTTGCAGTCTGTAACTGACTCAGCAGGAAACTTAACAAATCCAGAAGGTGAAATTTTCCTTCAGGCATCTTTCACAGTTCCAGAAGCAAATCCAGATGAAGATGGAAATCCTTACCGCCAGACATTCAACATCAGCCTTGGAGAAATCGGAAGCATGAAGAATACTGTAACACAAAGTGCTTCACAGTCTTCAACAAAAGCATGGTATCAGGATGGTTATACATTGGGTTACCTTGATAATTTCAAAGTAAATTCAAGCGGTATCATCACTGGTGTTTATTCAAACGGAACAAGCCGCACAATCGGACAGATTGCAATGGCAACATTCACAAACCAGGGTGGTCTTGAAAAAGCAGGTGAAAATACTTACGTTGAATCAAACAACTCAGGTATTGCAAACATCGGTGAAAGTGGAATCGCAGGAAAAGGTAAACTTCTTGCAGGTACACTTGAAATGTCAAACGTTGACTTAACAGAACAGTTTGTTGATATGATTACAACACAGCGCGGTTTCCAGGCAAACTCAAAGTCAATTACAACATCAGATACAATGCTTGAAACAGTACTCAGCTTGAAACGCTAATAATTAAGTAAAAAGAATTCATAAAAAAAAAGGCGATCTGCAGTTTGAAGTGCACCCCAATTATTGGACACTTAAACTAGGCTAATTTTAAGGACTGATTCCTAAATTGTAAAGGGGTCAGTCCTTTTAATTTAACCTTAATTCTCTTTTCATTGTACCATTCAAGGTAT
>JAGHSB010000225.1 GCA_018066075.1 Candidatus Treponema scatequi | reverse complement strand
ATATTATAGTACGGCAAATTATAATTATATTGGGGGATACTTACGTAACTATGCCTTTTTGGAGTTTTTACCAGATTTAACTCAAATATTTAATGATTCTTCAGATAATGCATCACTTATATGTAATGAAACAACTCATAATCCTGTAAAATTAAACTTGCCAGATTATAATTTTATTAATACTCCTGAATCTGATGATATCGAACCTTTGTACAAATTTCCAAAAATTGAAATAAGAAATCATTATCATGTTATGATTTCTTCTTTGATGGCTCTTGGAAAGTGGTTCGATTATATGCGTGTAAATGGTGTTTATGATAATACAAGAATTATAATTGTTTCTGATCATGGTAGAACAAATAATGTTGGTACTAATGGTCTACATTATTGGGATTATATGGAAATTAAAAATCCTAAAATGGATGTTACCACATGTAATCCACTTATGTTATTTAAGGATTTTAATGCAACTGAATTTTCTGTTTCTAATGAATTTATGACAAATGCAGATGTTCCAACTTTTGCTTTAAATGGTTTAGTTGATAAACCTATAAATCCATTTACTGGTAAAGAAATTAATACTAGTGAAAAATATGCTCATCCACAACTTATAACATCATCACATAAATATGCTGTTCAGGATTTCTTAGATAAAACAACTTTTGCAAATGATGATGAAAGTCATTGGTATTCTGTCCATGATGACATTTTCAACGAAGAAAACTGGGAGCTCGTAAAATAGTGCATTCCACTCCAATCTACATAATCTCCCTCAATGGCATCGGAAATGCCGGTGGGGTTGAGAGAGTCAGTTATTATTTTAATGAAATTCTCAAAGAACATTATCAGACTAAGATAATTACATCTCCTTTAAAAAATGCCGGTAAGCTTGGTTTTGTATTAAATCCTCTTCTACTTTCCATAAAACTTTTATTTACTCCCAATAAATTTGTTTTGTGCAATTCCTGGAATGCTTTTTTGTATGGAGCCGATATTTCAGTGCATCATGGAACAACTTATGGAATAAACACTCATCTTCCAGAGACTGTAACTTTTGGAACAAAATTACTTGCAAAAATGGAACAAATCAGTGCAAAAAAAGCTAAAAATGTTCTTTCTGTCAGCATGAACTGTTCGAAAGAACTTGTTCAGAATTATAAAATAAATCCTGATAAAATATTCCTTTTAAATAATTTTGTCGATGACGAACTTTTTATTCCAAAAAAAACAAAAAAAACAGCAGCTACAAAAATTATTTTCGTCGGAAGTCTTGGAGAACGAAAAGGTCTTTCAAATCTTGTAAAACTTTCTGATTATCTTGAGACTGTAAAAGGCTATAAGCTTTTAATTGCAACAAATACATCTTCCAATACTCATTTATTTGAGAATCATAAAAATACTCAAATTTATACAGGCCTTAATATCAACGAAATGGCGGACTTTTATACTAAAGGCGATGTTTTATATTTTCCGACTAAATATGAAGGTTTCAGTATGAGTACGCTTGAAGCTCTTTCATGTGGAATTCCTGTCGTTGGGTCTGACTTTGCTGTGACTGATGAACTTATCGGATATAAGTTCTGTAAACGTATTGATGATTTTGAACCGGCAAATGTTTTGAAAGAAGCTGATAAATTGAAAAATAAATATCAGAATAAGAAAGAAGAAATACATAATTCCATTAAAAAACGTTTTGGAAAAGATGTATATAAAAAGCAGTTTCTTGAATATGTTGAATCATTGTATCAGTCAGTGTAAAATAGAATCAGGAGTATTAAATGCCAAAGTATTCAATTGTAATTCCGACATTAGGTAGAGATGTACAGGTCGATGCATTGCTGCAATCTATCATTGACTCAGGACTCAAAAGTTTTGAAACAATCATCGTTGATCAGAATGATGATGACAGACTTGTTCCAGTTATAAAAAAATATAAGGCACTAAAAATAAAACATATTAAAGCAGATTTTAAATCGGCTACAAAGGCTAGAAATCTTGGTGCTCAAAAAATAAAAGGTGATTATGTAATTTTTGCAGATGATGACTGCGAATTTTTACCTGATACGGCTTCTAAAATTGAAAAATATCTTGAAAAATTTAATCCGGATGTTCTTTCAGGCCGTGCAGTTGACCGGGATAAAAATGATTCAGTCTGTACTTTTGCAAAAGATGAATGTTATCTTGATATGAATAATTATGATCACCGCTATGTTGAATTTACAGAAGTCTTTAAGCGCGATGTATTTTTGAAATATCCTTATGATCCGGATATTGGAGTTGGTAATTTTTATGGTTCAGGAGAAGCTCAGGATCAGATGATCCGCATGCTTCGTGATGGCGTAAAAGTTTATTATACTTCTGAGCTGCAGTTCTATCATCCAAATAAGGTAACAGATCACCAGAGTAAAGGAGAAATAAAAAGATCATTTTTTTATTCCTGCGGTTATGCATATGTCTGTAAAAAAAATAATGTAAAAGATGCTGATAAAAGAATGAAAAAACTTTTGCTTTATATTCCATATTGCCTGCTTTTCAAAAGAAAATATCTGGTTTATTATCTTGCAGAATTTGCAGGTTTAATTGCAGGCAAATATGTTGAATTAAAATAGTTATTAATTCGGTTGAAAATGGCTGCTCTTAATGCAACCATTTTTTTTAGATGTTTTTAATTGCAGCTTTTATATCATCAAGCGTAAAGCCCTCACGTGCATTTTGTGATGCGATGAGGGCTGCTTTGTTTATGACACTTTCGATCTTTGCACATGAAAATCCGTTAAATAAATCTGCAAGAATTTCGGGAACACATTCTTGAGACGGAGTCTTTTTGTTAAAATACATTTTGCAGAGTTCTATGCGGGCATTTTTGTCAGGATATGGAACTGAAAATTTTGCATCAAAGCGGCCAGGGCGGACGAGTGCCTCGTCGAGTGCCTGAATGCTGTTTGTTGCAGCAAGAACTAGAACGCCTGATGTCGGTTCAAAGCCGTCGAGCTCATTTAAGAGGGCAGTTACGATTCTTGTGTTTTCAGTTTCGATTGCAGAACCTGAATAGTTTCGTCGTGTTCCGATGCCGTCAAACTCATCGATGAAGACGATGCAAGGTGCTCTTCTTCTTGCTTTTCTGAAAAGAAGTTTTACTTTCATCGGACCGATTGCCATGAACATGCTTTCAAAATCTGTTGCTTTAGCCGGAATGAAATTTACTTTTGCTTCACCGGCAAGTGCTTTTGCAAAAAGTGTTTTTCCGTTTCCTGGAGCACCTTCAAGAAGAATCCCTTTTGGCATTCGGATTCCGCGGGCAGCATATTCCCGGGGGTGCTGCATGATGTCTATTACCTGTGTCATATCTTTTTTGAGTTCTGTCATTCCGACGACATCAGAAAATTTAATTCCAGTTTTGTGCTGAACTTTGAATGTATTTGGAGAGATGAATTTTCGGAATGCAAAAATGAAAATGCCAAAGAAAATTGCATAGAACAAAACATCGAATGCAATTGAAATGATTTCGTCGATGTCTTTTTCTACTTTGACTTCGGCATTATGTCTTAAAAGAAATTCTTCAAGGAAAGGTGAATGCGGATTTTTTGTGTGGAATTCGGCGCCGTCTGTTGTCTTGACGTTTAATGTGTCACCGCAGACTTCGACTGATGCGATTTTGTCCTGTTCTACAAGTGAATAAAATTCGCTGTAAGGTTTGTTATTTGAAGCTTTTTTGTCTGCAAAGAATGTATCGTATGAAAGCCATGCTCCGAGCGCGGCTGCGATGATCAAAAGGAAAATGATTTTTTTAGTTTTCTGTGTCATAAGATGAGTATACTTAAAATTTATAAATAATGGAATATTTTAATATAAAAATTAATTTTTTGGTTAGATTTTTGTTAAACATTTGTATTATAGATGACAAGCATTGTTATGATA
>JAGHSB010000009.1 GCA_018066075.1 Candidatus Treponema scatequi | reverse complement strand
TTGCTGGCCTGTGACCTGCTCCGCTTGTGTATTCATCAGTTTCTTCAACAAACGGCATTACTTTTCTTCGAAAGTTTGCCGCAAGAAGATTTACTCCAAGAATTATTCCCTGAATCTTCTGAAGTCCTGTCAGAGTAAAACGTTCCGGCAAAAAATCGAAAAGTACTTCAAAATCTTCAACCTGCTTTCATAAGATGAATACAGCCTCTGCAATTATCTGTGCATGATCAAATGCAAGATCACTGTTATCTTTTATGTGGAATTCAGTTCGACCGAATTTCTCTTTTACAAAAACAAGTGTCGTCTTTATTTTAATTTTTCCACTTGTAAGCTCAAGCAGATATTCACCGTTTTTCTTTTTTGAATATTCCACATTAAACCAGAGTGCCTCTTTTGCATCATCACTTGCAACTGCTTTTACACTGTCTTCATCAACAAGACTTACAAAAGCATTGCTTATAACCCATCCGCGGGGATCTCTTTTATAAGCACTGTAAGTTCCAATATCCATAAGATTAGTCGGAACGATTCCAGTTTCTTCTTTTAATTCACGAAAAGCACACTGTTCAATTTTTTCACCTTTCTGAACAAAACCGCCTGGAAGAGCCCATTTGTCTTTAAATGGATACCCTCCTCTTTTTATTAAAAGAAGTGAAAGAGTTTTTTTCTGGTCCTGGCGGTAACTCTGTTCTTCTTCATTCTGAAATCCGAAAACTACGATATCAGAAGTCACACTCGGTCTGTCGTACTTTGTAATGTCATAGCTTTTCAAAAACTCTGTTTCTGTCATTACTTGTTATCCTTGTTCATATCTTTGTTCATTTTTGTCCAGACGATGTATCCGTAAACTGCATTCATCAGATAGAACGCCCACATGACTGTCATGATTGCATTCTGTCTTGCTGCCCACATTACGACAGATACTGCGTTTACTACGAACCACAAAAGGTACTGTTCGCGGTATCTCAAAACCATGAGCGCATTTGCAAAGATGCTTATTACAGTTGTTGTACTGTCAAGCCATGTATTGTTTCCGCCAAGTCTGTTCAACACAATCTGATAAAGCCAGATACACAATCCGCAGCTTACGACAAGAATTATTGTAAACCACCACTTCATCTTCTTGCTTTTTACAGTTCCATTGTCATCTGCCCTGTTCTTTTTCCAGAGCCAGAGTCCGATAAACTGTGTCGGAAAATAATACAATGCGTTGAGCATTACTTCGCCGTAAAGTTTATCAATCCAGGCAACAATTACATAAGCCACGATGTTTGCAAATCCCCAATAATACTGCGCCCTTTTTCCACCGGCACAAAGGACTACGCAGAAGATTCCGCAGATTGCAGCAGCAGAATTGATTACAGTATACCACAAAGGTTTCTGAGTTTCTGTAAAAGCAAAGAAAAGTGTTATTACAGTTACTCCTAAAACTTCAAACCACTGAAATGGTGTCATGTAATTTATGATTTTTTTGAAATTGAAATTATTGTTTTCAATTTTGTTCATATCGTTTATTTCGTTAATCGCGTTCATTTTGCCCTGAGCATTTCATCTACAAGTTCTTTAATTTTATCAAAGCGCTCATTGTAATCTCCTTTGACTTCGATAAAATCAAAACCGTTATCCCTATAAATCTTTTTGATCTTTTCATCGTACTTCTTTCGGTTGCGGGCGATTTCTTCGCTCCTGTCACCGTCCTGAACAAACTTTACATCGTCTGAATCAAGAAAGACGATCAGATCATATTCGTTTATTACGGCTATCGCTTCTGCAAGCTTTGAATTCTTTTTTGCATTTTCATCATTAAGAAAATCAATAAAGAACTTTGTAATAAGACAGTCAGTGTCTTCAAACAAAACCTTGTTGCAGCCTTTGATAACCTGCATCTCTTTTAATTTATGCGCAAGAAGTATTTCAGTAAAATCTTCTGAAAGCATCATCACATCAGTTCCGCTTTTTTCAGAAAGATCCCTTCCGACTTCTTCAAGGAACTTTGTTCCGTAATAATTTGCAAGATTCTGTGTCATTACAGATTTTCCTTCACTCTCACCACCGATCAGCAAAACCTTTTTCACAAAGTAAGGTTTTACACAATCCGGAAGCCAGTCCCAGTGACCGTAAATATCGTTTCTGATTTCAGTTGAAGAAATTTCATTGCGATTAAAAATTACAAGTTCACTTTCGGGATAGCACTTTTTCCAGAAGCTGTTTTCGTCATAATCACTTCCACAGAACACCGCGTCAATTTTCTGACCTGCAAACTTCTTTACCTTTTCAGAATCAGCCTTCCAGTAATCCTCTGAATAAAGATCCTTGCTTTTGGCATCATCTTCAAGCACAAATATTTTTACGTTTCCGATATGCTTCGTAAGCTCGTAAACCCATCTGTAGCGGACTTTGACATCAACTTCATTCCGGTATTTTCCGCTGCTGATTACGACAATCAGTTTTTCGCACATGCCGGAAGCCTTAATCATACACTCAAGATGTCCCTTGTGGAGCGGATTAAAACTCCCGCCGTACAAACCGCATTCGTATTTCATAAGACCTCCTTTTTTTTATTCATTAATTATTTTTATCTGACACATCTTCATTGCGTTCAATGCGTTTTTGTGGCTCTCTGGAGTTACACCCGCACAGGCCGCCGCATCAACTACAACTGGAACTTCCGGCATGTTTGCTTTTACGATAAGCGCATTAGAAATTACGCAGATATCCGTGCATAAACCGATAAGTTCGATCTGTTCCACTGCTCCCAAAAGTCCGATTTTCTCTGGAAGTTCAAGGCTTCCGAAACTTGGCTTGTCGATTACAGGACATTCTCCGACTTCGAGTTTGTCACTGATCTGCCAGCCTTCTGTTCCTTTGACGCAGTGAACTACAGGCAGGTTTTTACCTTCCTGTGTATTCATATAGTCCGTGGAATGTGTATCACGAGTGAAAATCACTGCGTCACCATTCTTACGGTATTCCGCAATTTTCTTCTGAACAGCAGGAATAATCTGTACTGCTTCTTTTGTTCCAAGTGCTCCGTCGATAAAATCGTTCTGCATGTC
>JAGHSB010000236.1 GCA_018066075.1 Candidatus Treponema scatequi | reverse complement strand
TGGAAAAAGTATTTTTAAGTTTAACAAAATAAATGAGTAATTTTAATTAAAAGGATTTTTTTATGACATTTCCAAGAGTATTTTTAAATTCAAAAGAAGAAAAAGAGATTAACCAGGGATTCCCTTGGGTTTTTGATAACGAGATTTCACATTTGAAAGTAAAAAAAGTTAACGGTGACAAAGAAGAATGTGTCAACGTAACTTTCAAAGACTGTACGCTCGAACCTGGAACTCCTGTTGAGATTTATACAAAGGCAGGCGGATTTTTAGGAACAGGAATCTTCAATAAAAATTCAAAAATTACAATCCGCATCATTTCAAATGAAAAAGGTGACGAAGTTTATTCTGACATCGAAACATTCTGGTCAAAAAGAATTTCTGATGCATACAATATCAGACAGCTTCATTATTCAAAGACAGATTCATACAGACTCGTATTTGCAGAAGCAGACCTCATACCGGGCTTTATCTGTGAACATTACTGCGATGAAAATGAAAACGTATATCTCGTAGTTCAGTTTTTGAGCATGTCATGTGAAGTTTTCAGAAAAGAAATTTTAAGCGCACTTGAAAAAATCTGCCGCCCGTATGGAATTTTTGAAAGAAGTGATGCAGATGTCAGAACAAAAGAAGGCCTTGAAATGAAAGCAGGCTGGATTGGTGCTGCCCGTGATGAAAAAATCGTAATCGTAGAAAACGGAATCCGCCTTACAGTTGACCTTGCTCACGGACAGAAGACAGGATATTTTCTTGATCAGAAGGACAACAGAAAAGAAGCAGCTGCTTTCTGTCACGGAAAAACAGTTCTTGATACTTTTACTCACACTGGTGCTTTCGGCCTTAACGCATTCAAAGCCGGTGCAAAAGATGTTATCAGCGTAGACATCAGCCCAGAAGCCGTAGAAACAGTTAACGAAAACATCAAGATTAATAAAGCAGAAAAAGTAATGACTGCAGTCTGTGCAGACGTATTTGACTTACTCAAGCAGTACGAAGCAGAAAACAGAAAGTTTGACGTCATCATTCTCGATCCTCCGGCATTTACAAAAAGTGCAAAGATGATTCAGAAAGCATACGGCGGATACAAAGAAATCAACCTTCGTGCAATGCGCCTTCTCAACAAAGGCGGAATCTTAGTCACATGCAGCTGTTCACACTTTTTTGATGCAGTAACTTTTTATGACATGCTCATGCATGCGGCTCAGGACAGCCACAGAAAAGTTCAGATTTTGCAGAAAAGGGGTGCAGGTCCTGACCACCCGGTATTGCTCGGATATCCAAAGTCAGAATATTTGAAATGCGCAATCACGAGAGTATTCTAACGCGCGGGCAGTGAAGTGATTGTTGTCTTAAAGTGATGCCTGTTGTTTCGGGCAGTGAAGTGATGTTTGTAAGGAGATCTGATGGGCGATTTTAATTCTGTTGTTTTACTCGGACCGACAGCTGTAGGAAAAACTTCTCTTGGCGTAAAGCTCGCAGCTGAGTTTGGATTTGAAATCATTTCTGCAGATTCGCGCCAGGTTTATAAAGGCCTCGATCTTGGAAGCGGAAAAGATCTCGATGAATATACGATTAACGGCGTTCAGATTCCATATCATGTAATTGATGTTACAGACCTTTCTCACGAATATAATCTCTTTGATTACACGAAAGACTTTTACAAAGCATTTTCAGACATAACATCGCGCGGTAAAATTCCACTTGTAGTCGGCGGAACCGGAATGTACCTTGACTCATTCATCAGAAATTATGAACTTGTCGAAGTTCCTGAAAACCCGGAACTCAGAAAAGAACTCGAATCAAAATCACTTGAAGAACTCGACGACATTTTATTAAACTTGAAACCGGACCTTCACAACAGGACAGATCTCGCTCTCCGCGACCGCGTCGTAAAAGCAATAGAAATCGCAACCTATATGAAAAGCGAAGACTATCTCAAAAACAAAGAAGAGCTTTTACGCCGTCCCAAAGTAAATCCTTTAATCCTCGGAACGACAATCGACAGAACAATTCTCCGTGAAAACATTAAAATCAGACTCCAGGAAAGATTCGATGAAGGAATGATAGACGAAGTTCAGGGACTTCACGATGCAGGTTTTTCTTGGGAAAGAATGGAAAGGCTTGGACTTGAGTACAAATTTATTTCTGAATATCTTGAAGGAAAAATAAAATCAAAAGAAGAACTTTTTGATTCTTTGTATACCGCAATCTGTCAGTTTGCAAAAAGACAGGAAACATGGTTTCGCGGAATGGAACGAAAGGGCGTAAAAATAACCTGGCTCACACGAGAGGCAAACCAGGTTTCTAAGTTTAACGAAGCAGTTAAATTAATTAAAGAAAACTTTGATTTATAAAAGTTTCTAATTAAGCTCCAACAGCCATTTTCTGTGTATCTTCAACTTTTGTAAGATAACCAGTTCTTACGCAGCTGTCAAAAAGAGTATGGCTGATAAAGTCTGTTTTAACTTCATCGTATCCGTCACGATCGCGAACGATTCTAACTACGTAGCCGTCTTCCATTTCGTGAACGATTGTCATATAGTCTGTAGATTTTCCAATGCTTTTTAATGTGTAAGTTCCCATATTAAAACCCCTTTACATAAAATAAAATTCTACTTAAAGTACAAAGTAACTTGTACTTATATTTTCGGTTTTTGAATTTTTTAGTTTAGCGTTTTTTTATGGATTTTAGAGATTTTTTGAACAGTGGAATTTTATGCGATTCTCATCTTCATCTGTCAGATTTTGAAAAGGGGCAGGTGGAATTAATAAATAATCCGAATTATTTCTGTATTTCATCATGTCACTCAAAAGCCGATTTTCAAAAGACTCAAAAGCTAAAATCAGATTCAGAATCGAACATCTTTATAAGTTTTGGAATCCATCCTCAAGCTCCTGATGAAGGCCTTATTCCCGTTTTGGAAGAACTTTTACAGGACAGAAAAATTGATGCCATAGGCGAGTGCGGCTTTGACTTTTTTACTGATGAGTTTAAGGCAAAAAAAGAAGAACAGCAGAAAGTTTTTGATGTTCAGATGGAACTTGCTGCAAAGTATAATCTTCCGGTTGTGATTCACGGCAGAAAATGCGTTGAACAGTTTTTTGCAAATTCCACTAAATTAAAAAAATGTCCTTCGGTAATTTTTCATTCTTTCATGGGGACAGCGGCAGAAGCAAATTCCATTTTAGAACACGGCATAAACGCAGCATTTTCATTTTCAAAGCAGCTTTCAAATAACAACAAAAAAGCAATCGAATGCGTAAAAACCCTGCCTCTTGACCGCCTTCTTTTCGAAACAGACGCTCCGTACCAGACCCTCAAGGGCGAAAAAATTACAGCCCCAGAACAGATTTTCTCTGTCTACGAGGCTGCTTTCAACATTCGTGAAGAAAAGGATTTTTTTGAATTTTCTGCAAAAATCTCAGATAATTTCAAAAAGTTTATTGGTAAATAAAATCTTTTTGAAAAAACTCTTTTGATAGATAAAATCTCTCTTAATTTCCGGCTTTTTCAAGTTCTCTGTTGACTGCTTTCATCGTGTCGTCCAAAAGCTTTACAAATTCGTTGATGAGTGGAGCGAGATTGCCTTCGGCTTTCTTTCTGAGAATGTCTTCAATCTGCTGGCCTTTTTCAGAAGCGAGTTCAGCACCTATCTGGCGGCATGCACCTTTTGCACGGTGAACATAGCTTGCTGCTTCTTCTTCAGATTTCATGATTAAATCATTCAATTCTTTGACGTCAAATTTGGCTTCTGTTGAATAAAGCTTCAAAAGTTCTGTGTAAAGTTCTTTGTCATTGTCTGCAAGGTCGAGACCTTTTTCATAGTTCAATATTTCACTCATATATGGAAAATATAGAATGTTTTGCGATTTTATGCTATATTTGGAATATGAAAAAAATTAATACTATGATTCTTGCAAATCTTGGATTTGCAGCATTATTTTCACTTTTAAATATTTGTTTTCATGCTGATGTTTCGACTCTTGCTTTCATCATCTCGCTCTGTTTTACAGCGTTGATGGTCAAATTTCTTGGGCTTGAGGTTTATAAAAAGCAGCTTATACAAAAGGTTTTCTGTGCTAAAAAGTTTTTGCAGTATGAACCATATGTTTTTTTGATTGCATTTATTATCAGAAGAGCTGGTGCAAAGGGAACTTCTTTTGCCTTTGATCTTATTTCAGTTATTTTCTGGCTCGGTATTTTCGTAACAAGCCTTATTTTGCAGCATTATTTTAAGCCTGCAAACTATAAAAAAATTACAGGAAAAGCAATCAGCGAACCTAAAAACGAAAGCATTTTCAAAATGTATGCAAAAGGAAAAAAACGCGACGGTTCAAAAGTTAACCCAGTTGATTACATCAAATGGTTTGGATATGAAATCGTAGACTGGGGCGATGCTCTTGTTCAGGCTGTTTTCATGGTTCTTCTTTTTCAGATTTTCCTTTTCCAGTTTTATAAAATTCCATCAGAATCAATGGTTCCTGAATATATGATCAACGACAGGGTAGCCGTAAGTAAAATTACAAGCGGTCCAAAGTTTCCGCTCAGTGATGTAGGCATTCCATGCATGAAAGAATATCACCGCGGTGACATCGTAGTTTTCAGAAATCCACACTATACAATCAATCGTGAATCAGAAGTTAAGACTGTAGTTTCACAGATTATCTATATGCTCACATTTACACTCGTAAACACAAATGTCGACGAACATGGTAAGTTAAAGGCAGACCCTCTTGTTAAGCGAATTACTGGTGTTGCCGGTGAACAGCTTATGATGATTGATGGAATTTTATATAGCCGTACAAAGGATAGTCCTGAGTTTAAAGTTGTAGACCAGGATTTGAAGTGGGCTGAATATGATTTTAGTAACGAAAGTCCTGCATTGCAGAGATTGATTACAGACTTCAGAGTTTCTGGTGATTATTACCAGCAGATTTTGGAATTTGAAAATTATAAAAATGCACTTGATTTTAACTGGGCAAAAGAAAGATGCAGAAATCTTGCAGATGAGATGGCAAAGTACTGTAAAAATACAAGTATATCAGATTCTGAACTTCTTGAGTTTTTCTCATCATCAGACTTATGTATTGAGTCAATCGGAAAAATCTATCAGCCATATCTTCAGCGTGTTTTGTCTTCTACAGGCGGATTAAAATGGTTCAGAAAGTTCATGACAGAATGGATTGATTCTTATGATCAGCTTTCAAAAGACGGATACATCGGTGGAAATGCCTATACAGATACAAATTACAGAATTAATATCATGTATAAGCTTACAATTGGTGAACTTTTTACAAGAATTGTAAAACTTCAGAATGAAGAAGTGCCTTCTGAACAGATTGAAAATGATGAAATAATAATTCGTGCAATGTATTCATATGACATGCTTTATTACTACATGTATTTATTCACAGACCAGAGAAACATGCCTCCGTTCCCTGAAAACGATGCCGACGGAAATCCTCAGTACATTCCAGAAAACTGTTACTTCATGATGGGTGACAACAGATTCAATTCATTTGATATGCGTCATACAGACAGATATCTTACAAAGATTACACCATATGACAACTATTCAATTACATATTATTCTTCAATGAAGCCACAGTATGTTCCAAAGAAATTAATTCTCGGAACAACGGGAATCAGATTCTGGCCAATCGCAAGACCAGTCAGAAGAGCAAGATAAATCTAAACAATAGACATATTTAGTTTGTCTGTGCCATAAACTTTCTGTATTTTTCTGGGTTTACGCGGAAAGCAATAATCGGACTGTCTGGATCTTCTTTTGCATGGAGAAGGGCCTGTTCTGCTTCTGTGATAAGTTTTTCGCCCGAAATAAAGCGGAGTGAACGAGAAGCAATTCCGATAAATGGTTTTTCAGAAATGTTGTATTTGCTCAATGTGGAACAGTATTCTGCATAAATTATTTCTGAACTTTCCATTGCTTTATCGATGTCAGCATTGCTGTAAATAATTGCAATTCCGTCTTTTCTGTATTCGAAAAGCATGTCTTTGTAGTGGAAGATGTCAGTAAGCTGCTTGCAAAGATCAACTCCACATGATGTATTGTAATCAAGATCTTTAACCTGAATGAGAATTAAAGAAATATCAAGCTCTCCGCTTGCAGCACGTGCAAGTTCGCTTTCGAGGCGCTGAACGAGATATTTTTCATAGCAGAATCCAGTTGTAGAACTGAAGAGGTCTTCATGTTCAGGAAGTCTGTCTGAGTTAGGAACTTCTTCTTCCTGTGCAGATACAACTGCTGCATTTGTAATTGGTACTGAAGTAGCAGCAGGAGCTTCTGGAGTATTTTCAGGAGCCTGTTCTTCGTCAGAGGAGTCAGAAAGTTCAAGATTATCATTTGGCTGATTTTCAATTACGATTGTTTTGTCACTCTGTGAATCAGAAGGAGTTTCTGCTTCAAAAAGATTTGTTTCAACCTGTGGTTCTGAATAATCCTCTGTATTATCTTCGAAATTAAAATCATCATCTTCACGTTTGATCGTAGATTTCGAAGTTCCATCAAGATAGCATGCGATAAGACAAAGCGCACTTACGAATGTAGCTGAAAGAATGATGATGAATGCAATTTTTGCGCGGGCTGCGATAAGGCTGAGTGGTAAAGTATAAATCTGAACTGTCAAAGTCAAATCAATTGTATTGCCTTCTGTAATTCTTCTTGAATCTGTTACTGTAAGTCCGCGTTTAGCTGTCTTGTTGATAGGGAATACATATACCTGCTGTGAAGGTGTTTCAAGTCTGATTGAATAGTAATAATCTGCGCTTCCGATTGCGCGACTGAATGCTGTAATAAAGTCTGAGTTTGGATATTGATAATAAGAAATTGCTTCTTCAGTCTGTCTGTAAAGCTTGTTAAGTTTTTCCTGGGCTGATTCCTGTCCGATTTTGTAATCCTGATAAAGAACTGCACCCGTTCCGATTAGAGTACCTGCAAATACAAGGCAGATAATCCAGCACACTACATTAAAAAATTTTCGTTTCATAATACTTTAGTATATCCTAGAATTATATTGTTAGCAAGTTTAAGACATTCAACGAATGCCAGGTTTTTGTTGCGGTTTTTAAGGTACGACACGAGCGGTAAAAGTGATATTTCAAGGTTCGTGAGGTCTGTAAGTTTTTTATAAGTGGAATTTTCCCGAACCGGTTTCATATTCTGCTTAAGATAGTCCGTAAAAAGCTTAAAATCAAAAGACTGGTTTTGTAAAATGCAGTCTGCGGTTTTAGAAGTTCCACTTGAAACATAATAAATGAAAGAATCATATCTGTATGAATAGACGTTTGCGGAAATCCACTCGATGAAAGTTTTTTTGTAGAGGTCAAGAATTTCAGTTTTGATGACAGAGCAGCCGTTTGAGTTTTCTGTTGTGACGGGAGTTCGGTAGAGGAGGTTTGTAAACTGGTTTTCTGCCGGTTTTAATTTTGATTCGTTTTTTCTGTACAGTGTGTCGAGGTATGTTGCAGATGTGTAAGGCTTTGAATTGATGTAAGAAAAGTCTGCTCCAAAAACTTCGATGTTTTTAAAACCTGCCTGACGGGCAAAATCGATTGCGCCTATTGTAACAGTTCCGCCGCCGGAATTGAGTTTTGTAAAAATCTCTCTGTTCTGAGAAAGCTCTGCAAGATCAGAAAATGGATGGCCTGATTTTGTAAAGATGATTTTGTCAGTAAAGTTCTTTATGTGATTTACAGCATTGTAATTTGCCTGGAGGTCAAATATGAAAACTGTCTTATCATTTTGGGATGCGATAAAATGTGTTTCAGAAATATTCTGTCCGTCGATTGATAAAACTGCATCTGAAATGACTTTTCGTTTTAATAAAGAAGAAAATGCCGTGTCAGTTGCAATTATGAAATAATCATCTCTGTTTTTGATGAGCCTATCAATTGTTTTATCAAGTGAAGGCCCAGCTGCAATAACTGCTGCAGTTTTTGAACTGTCAATTTTAATTTCTGCCTGTTTGAGATTTGAAAGAGTCACGAGGTTGTTATAGATGTTATTCTGCCAGATGAGACCGAAGTTTGCCTGGACAGAAATGTCTCCTGAACATTCTTTGATTATTCTATTTATTCTATCAATTATAGTCTTTGAATTTTCTGGATCTTTATCAAACCAGGCTCTGTTTGAAAGAATGTTTATTTCATCGAAAAATGCTGAAAGATAATTTTCTTTTATAAAGCTTTCGATTTTGTCCTGTGAAATGATTTTTACAGATTCGTTTGTCAAAAGATTTTTTACACATTCAATCTGAGAAAGATATTTAATGTCTTCTTCTGATTTTTCAATTACAACGATAAAATGATTCGGATTTCTTTTTGAAAAACTTTCAACATGGTAGCCGCCGCCAAGTCCGAGAATAACAGTAAAAGAACAGTTGTTTTTCAAGTCACCGCCAAAAGTTTCGGCTTCTCTTAACGGTGCATATTTTGAATGCATTGCCTTTTTGTCATCAAAAAGCGGAATATCGAGATTGTCTTTTGATTTTACAATTTCTGAATACATCAAAGCCATCAGTTTATCCGTCTGCCGATAAATGAACGCAATTCATTTATTTTTTCGTTCAATTTATTTTTAAGTTCTTCTTTTTTTGTATTGTCACATGTCCTGTTGATTGCAATTACATCTGCCGGAAAATAAGACTTGAGCCAGTATTCGTCTTTGAAAAGTTTTTCAAAAATACCGGAGATGTCTTTTTTTGAAATTGAAATTGATTTTTCGTTTTCAAAAAAGTCAAAGCTGTTTTTAAAAAATGAGGTGCCCAAAGAGTCTTTTTGTTTACCGCAGTCTTTTGATTCATCGATTTTTATCGATTTAAAATCAATGTCTTTAATCTGTCCGAGAGTGTGTTTAAATTTGTAGTCGTGACTTACTCTGAATACACGGTTAAACTTTTCAGAGTTTGAAACAAACCAGTTTCTGTAGATTTCAAGTTGTGTCGATTCAAGACTCTGCCCGAAAAGTCTTGTATCAGTCGGTTTTAATTTATTGTCTTTGAGAGAGTTTTCAATTTCAAGTTCATTTGGCTCTGTGTGGACAAATCCTTTGTTTGCTTCTAAATCAAGGCCTGTAAAATAGATTTCTTTGTCTGTAATTGAAAGGGCGAGTTCAAGGGCAGTTCCGCTTATAGTTCCGTTTCTGCGAGCCTTGTTAAAAGGAATACCTGTAGAATTAAAGATGCTGTCGTCAAAATTGTCACAATAAGCAAGCGGGACGATTACGTTTGATTTGAAAAGCTTTTTGTCGATGTTAGATTCTGCAGTTATTGCAAGATTAAGTTCCGGATGTTTTGAAAGTTCGTAGAGATGTTTTTTAGCCCAGAATCCCCCGTCAGTTGATATGCATAAATCAGGAAATATTTCATTTTTCAAAAGCGCCTTAATCGAACTTGAACACGCAAGAATAAAAAATCTTTTCTGATTTTCTTTTAAAAATTTAATGCAGTTTTTCAAGCTTGGGCCTGATGCCGTAATAAAAACCGGAAGATTAATTTTTTTAAGCTTTGTACATTTTGAAATGTTTGAAAGAAAATTAAATTCGTTTTTAATCCATCGTTTTGAGAAAAACTGTCTTGTTGCAAGAATGCTCTGACATTCTTTTAAAAGGTCTTTTATTAAACCCCAGATCTGTTTGTCTTCTTCTGAAAAGCATTTTGCAGCCGGTGGCCATGTTATGAAAAAACTGTTTAATAAACCTTCTTCACCAAAATAATTGAAAAGATCAGTTTTAAGCTGGGAAATAGTTTGATAAATAAATTCTTTTTCAAATTTATCTTCTGCTTTTATGTCTTTTATAAAACGAATTGCACAGATTCTTGAAGCCGGGAAAAGTTCACACAAATCTTTTTTACAATAGGAAAGGGCAGGTTCGATTACAATTATATTCTGTGGAATAAAATCAAGTTTGATTGATTCTGCAAAGCGTCTGCTTTCTGTCTGAGGATTATAGCTTGAATGGAGAAATATTTTATTGTAAGTGCAGGTTAAGCTTTCATTTTTTGCTTTAGAATATTCTAAAGACATTTTTAATTCCCCTCCCAGAAAACTAAAAACTAATTCAAGAAGTCTATGACCTTATCAGAATCGTTTGTTTTGCCCGTATTTACAAGCGAAATGTTTTCGTCTTGTTTACAAAGTATTTCGTTAAGTAAAAGATTGATATGTGACTGTAAAAGCAGGTCATCAAGATTTTCATTATAAACAAGTGCTATTTTTACAATTGCATCGTCTCTGTAAGAAACAAAGTTCGGAGCAGGAAAAGCAGTTTTTAAAAGATCGAATATTTCGTTGTAAACACATTCGATTACAGCCTGTTCAATGCTTGCTTCAGGAAGCTGAATTGTCTTAACTGAAGAAGAAACTGTTTCAGAAAGATTTACAGTAAGAAGTTCGTATTCGTGCTGTTTGATATCCTTTGAATTGTTCTGAGTAAATTCGTAGTTGATGTATTTGTTTTCAAGTGGAATGTTTGAAACTGCGTTTTCTGTGATATTGATTTTTTTGTCTGCATTCATGTTGTAAATCATGAGAACTGACAGATCATCGCCTTTGAGTTTTACAAAAGTAATGTGTGAAACGTTGTTTTTCATTTCAAAAGAGAAGAACTGCAAGAAGTTGTAAAAGTCCTGGTCATCTTTTGAATAGTTGATGATATCTTCGCCATCTTTCAAAGTTCCTTTCCAGAAATCCTTTGAAGATACCGAGCTTGCAACAGTTTGCGCATCAATTCCATATGCATGAGTAATTACCATCATGCCGCGGATGCAAGAAAAGATACCGCAGTGTTCAAGCCCATTACCTTTGGCCCATTCTTGGAAAGAGGAATAAGTTTTACCTGTTGATTTTGAAGCTCTGGCTAATAAACCTGAACCAGCTTTTTTAGCAGGCGCTTTTTCTTTTTTTGAGTCGTCTGCTTTTGAAGCTGGTTCTGATTTAGATATATGAGAAAGAAGTCCCATTATGAAAGTCCAAGTTCCTGGAAAAGTTTTTTATATGTTACAAAGTGTTCTGACTGTGCAAACTCAGAAATCTTGTCTTCTGGAAGATTTTCAAGAAGCTGATCCATATAAGAAAGTACAGATTTGATTTCTGATTTGAGGTCGCCTGTGATTTCATCATTTGAAACTACTGCAGGCTGTGATTCTTCTTCAAAAATTGAAGAGTCATCATCAAGTGCAGGTTCTTCAACTGCTGTTTCTTCGACTACAGGTTCTTCTTCGATTGTTACGTCTGGTTCGATTTCTGCTTTGAAATCGTCTACGTCTGACTGCTGTTCAAATGCATCTTCGAGAGTAGGTGAAGGAAGGTCAAGGTCTGCAAGTTCGTCTTCATCTACAGGACCATTAGAATCTTCTGTAATATAATCAATTTTATCATCTGTCAATGAATCAGAAATTGGTGTATCTTCTGAAAGCATTGAATCAAGAGGATCTTCATCTACATTAGATGTAAAATCAGAAGCTACGATGTCGTCAGATTCATCATCAAGTTTTGGAATCTCGATTTCATCAGGCAAGTCTTCACTGATTTCAGCAGTTCCTCCCTTAATATCTTCGTCAGCGTGTTCATCAAAGATTGATTCATCTTCAAATGCGCTTTCATCTATTGTTGCTTCAAACTGTCCGTTTGAAACTGTTGTTTCATCATTTACATCTTCTTCGATTGCAGGCTGTTCTACAGAAGCTTCTTCAGTTTCAGCAGAACCTGATTCTTCGAGGAATTCTGCATTGCTGAGAATGTTATCAAGTTCGTCACCAGAAAGCGCGATTGTATCATCTTCGTCACCGTCAGAGAAGAATCCTGTGTTTTCTTCTTCTTTCTTGATTTCGAAGTTTGATCCGCCAGTTTTAATTTCTGCAAAGTCTGTCTTGAGGTTTTTGATTTCATCTTTAAGAGAAGCAAGTTCTCCGACAATCTGCTGTAAGATTTCCTGGCCTTTAGCAGACATTTCTGTGTTATCAGAAATATTTTCTGAAATGCCGGCATCTTCTTCAATTGTATCAGCTGCATCGTTATTAACGTTTCCAGAAATTACATCATTCATTGAAACTTTTACATCGTCATCGTTGTCTGCAGTAACTTTCATATCGTAATCAACAACTTCAGGTTTATCTTCTGTTACTTCTGAAGAAGTAAATTCTGATTCTTCATCACCAACTCCAAAGTCTGAAAGATCAATTGATTCTGTATCAATATCATCACCTGTTGAGTGGTCTTCTGATGATGCAACTTCTGTAGAAGCAGTTTCTGTTTCTGAAACATCTTCTGTTGCAAATGAATCTGCGCTTTCATCAAATGAAAGATTGATGTTAAGAGGATCTTCGTCTTCAATTGTTTCTGTTTTTGCTTTTGATTCTCCACCGAAGTCTGATAATTCACTGTCACCAAGGAAATCTCCAAGGTCAACGTTATCTGATGAACCTTCATCAAGACCAAAGTCTGCAGAAACATCTACTGAATCACCGCTATCAGAAGATTCTGAAGAAGAGTCATCGAGGAAGTTGTCAAGATCAACTTCGCCGTCTTCCATTTCATCGATGCTTATTTCACCAGAATCTGTAGCGATTTCTGTATTTGGATTTTCGTCAATTTCAAAATCAAGTGCTGAATCAGAAGATTCTGTAATTCCTTCTACATTAAAGTCATCAAGTGAAGGTTCTTCAACTGCTGTTTCTTCTACAGCTGAGTCGGAAGTAACATCTGTATCAAATACAGGTTCTTCAATAGATTCTTCTGTAACAGGGGAGTCGTCAAGACTGATGTCTGTATCAACATCAAAGTTTATGTCATCAAGTGGAATGTCTGCTGTGACATCATCAAGATTAAAGTCGTCTTCTTCAATTTCTGCCTTTGGTTCTTCAACAGCAGTTTCTTCAACTGTTTCTGTTGCGGCAGGTTCTGCTGCTGTATCACCGAAATCAACGTCAGCAAAAGGGTCTTCGAGGGATTCTTCTGTAATTCCATCAACTGAAATGTCAAAATCGCCTGAAACTGTATCTTCTGCAGGTGTTTCAACAGCTGCATCTGTGTCTTCAACGTTAAGTTCTGAATCTAAAGAACTGAAGTCGGGGAGGTCAGAATCTAAGTTGAAATCGTCCATTAATTCGGAATCATCGACCGGAATGTCCTTTGGTGGCTTTTTTACCCAAACGCCATAGTTATCAAGTTCGTTTGTATCGTCTGAATTACTCATATTCTTCCCCTTAAAATGCATAAAAGTATAGTATCGTACATATTTCTATCGGCAGAAGTGGTCATTTTC
>JAGHSB010000055.1 GCA_018066075.1 Candidatus Treponema scatequi | reverse complement strand
ATATTAATTGATAATTTTTCTGTTAGCGAGAATGGATCAAAGATTGCAATTCTTGGTTATAATTCTGGTGATAAAATTTTTCAGAGAACTTTTTATATTTGTGATCTTAATCTTTCTAAATTTGAAGTTACAGATTCAGAAGTTGTCGAAACTGAAGAACAGAAGTCTGTAAAAGAGGATAAAAATTATCTTTGTTCAAATGGATTTCATCTTGTTGATCAGGAAGGAAATTATCTTGCATATGTAAGATTTAAAAATGACAATACTTTTTCTGCAATTGATGATCCGAACGGCGATCCTTGTTACGGAACATATTCCCTTACTGCTAAAAATGGAAAAACTCTTGTTAGTTTTTCTAATTTCAAATCTGCATACGGAAGTGATTCAACGATTAATTTTTACAGAAGGTATATGCACAATGGTTATGTAGATCAGAATGCTTATGATTTTGAAACGGTTGGTGGAATTACATATACTGATGACTGTGACAGGTTTATTACTTGTGATAAAGAAGTAGAAGCTTATAAAGAATATTATTACAAAGGATGGAATGTAATTAAGTATCCGTTCCGCGAAGGAAGATCTGTAAGACTTAGAACTCTTGAAAATCTTAAAATGAGAAGCGGTCCTTCTCTTGATTCTGATCCTGTGTATTTTACTTTTTATGATTATGACAGTGAGAACGGAACAAGATCTGATGAGCGATGTACAGTTCTCAGGGGTGAAGATTTTAGAATCATGGCATCAAGTGTTAACAAAGAGACAATTGATGGCATCGAAGCATATTGGTATCTTATCCGCGTGTGGGACAGCAAGTACGCAGACTATGATTCAAAATTTATAGACGTCTGGATTTTCGGCGGATACGTTGATACATATTATGAAGATTAATTAAAAAATCCCGGGTATTTGAAATTACTTCAAATATCCGGGATTTTTGATTTATGGAATTTGCCAGATGTTTGGTCGGGCAAGTTTTTGTTTACTGCTGTGCTTTCTTTTGATAAGCTGCTTTTACTGCCTCCGCGAAAAGTTTATCCTGGTTGTCGAGTTTTGGAACTGAGAACAAAGGCTGTCCGTCTGCATCTGAGATACGGAAAATTTTTCTCGGATCTGCTTTGTATGCAGGACTTGATTTTGCATTTACCCACCAGTTGATTACGGCGATGATACAAGTTGTGTACTTGATGAGATTTGCATTTGTAGCAGTTGTATTTGTTCCGGCTTTTTTAGCATTAAGCAATACGTCGAGTCGTTTTGAAATTGGTGTATCGATTCCGAAGTGATAGCAGTCCCATGGATTGTCTACTCCGTTTACTCTTCCGTTTGGCGGGTCCACGATTCCAATCTGGCGTGCGAGATCTGAGAATGCCTGCAAGAGATAAGCAGTTCTGTTTGCAAGCGGAATGTATTTGTTGTCGTTTACAGGTCTTTCGAGTACAAGCTGTTCGAATGTAAAGCTTGGTAAGAAAAGATACTTTGTCTGCCAGTGAATTGCGTTGATAGTTTTTTTACCGAGCTGTGTTGTCGGAAAGTTTGGCTGAGTATATGTCTGGTTAACGAGATTCTTGAGATCAACTGCATATTTTTTATCGAAGTTATCTTCGCGGTAAAGAGGCCATTCGTTGATTGCGTTAATGATGGAATCTTTTTTATCTGCAAGAATCGGATTTGCTTCGACATTAAATTTAATGTGATGACATGCAGTAAAGAAGTCTTCGAGAATTTTCAAAAGTACTACTGTGATATGAACCGGATTCTGTGGTGAAAGATAAAGGAATGGTTCTCCCAAATCATAAAGCGGTTCAAAGTATGGGTACATGTCAGGGAATGCTTCGATGTTGAGCCATCCTGCATCTGGAAAGAGCTGGTTGAGAAGTTTGATACCTGTCTTAACCATTTCTGTTTTTTCTTCTGCAGGTCTGCTTGCTTCTTCTTTTGCTTTCTTTTCATCTTCGATTTTCTGTTTTTCTGCTGCAATTTCTTCTGCTGTCTTTTTCTTTTCAGGCAAGAGAAGATCAAACTTTTTAAGTCCTACAAACTGGAGAATTGCAGAAATTTCCTGAGTAAAGAATCTTGGATAAACGCAGAATTCAGTTCCACACATACGCATTAAAAGAGGATAGAGACCTGCTGCACACTGTGAATGAATGTAAACCCATTCAGTAATTGCTTCTTTTGTGAGCATTTGAAATTTTTCCTGGTTAGCTTTAGGATATTTCATGATCTCTTTATAAATGTCTTTTAATATCTGAGTAATCTGCTGGTCACCGAGATAATAAATTGTAATTACCTGTTTGTAGATTGCTTTTACAAATGGAATGAGTTCTGAAACAACGATAGTTTTATCTGTGTTTTCAAAATCTACGAATGCGAGTTTGATGTCGCGTGTATTCCATGAAGCAACTTTTCTTAAGAAGCGGAACTTAACGTCTGATTCATTCTGAATTTTTGCTTTGAATGTATCAGGTGAATTTTGAATGATTGTTTTTACGACTGTGATAAAGTTCTGAATGTGATCAATATGATTTTTACAGTTGATCTCAACAAATTCTGGAATTACTTTTTCTGTTCCGTCTTTGAGAAGAGGACGGATGAAATTTAGGAATCCGTAATTCTTTTTGATTGCATAATCAGAAGACATCATGAGTTTGTCCATCATCTGATTGTCTTTGTTTGAGATTATCGGTAAGTCTCCTACGCGTTTCTGTTTATTTGCATTAGGCTTAGCCTGCTGCTGTTTAGGTTTTGATGGAGTGGAATTTGAAGAAGATGATGAGGAATTTGAAATTGAAGCGCTTGTCTGGCCTGTTGCTTTGTGGTGTGTTCTGTGAGTAATTGCTTTCTTAGGAAATTTTGAGTAATCAATTGGAACTGATTTTTCAACAAAGATTTCACCGCCCAAAACTTTTGTCATTTTGGCAGCTTCTTCAGGGTCGAGTACACCGATGTTTTTGCGAGTCTGTTCGAGAGTTCCAGGCTCAAAAACGGCCTGTGGTGGCTTCTTAGCTTTAAATTCGTAGTCTTCTTTCATATTTTAAATTCCTTTGAATAATTATCGGCCTTATTACAGTCTGAGTTTACTTCTTTTTACGATGCCCGGAAAGTCTTTGAGAACGATTTTGTCTCCGTTTTTGTCGAGAAGAACGCCGTCGATTGTTCCGAAGATTGTTGCGTATGTCGTTTTGAGTGCGATTATGTCGAGGGAACGTGTCAAAAGGTTTTTCGGTGTAAAGGTAAGGTCAATCATGCTTTCAACATCCTGGATAACCCATTTCTGCGCAATTCCAAACGGGTGAGTGATGTCTACTGGAGGCATAGTTGTAACTTCGCCGTCCGAGAAAAGAATGTTGTCATTGTACATATCTGTATCAACTGCATCGAGTGAAGTCGTACTGAGTCGGAAACCGATTTTCTTTCCGTCGATTTCGCCTGTTGCAGTGATGTTTTCACCTGAAGTGATGAACTTATAGTAAGAACGGTTTTCAAAGAGAAAGCCCGTTCCAGTCTGTCCTCGGAATGATTCAAGTAGGTCGCCTGATTTAAGAGTCATGTTAAGTCGGCCCGTAATCGGTGAGAATGAATACCAGGTTGCGCTGCATCGTCTCATTGTAGGAGCCGGTTTTACGCTGAAGATTTCGTTTGAAGACGGATATGAAAAACGGCCGAGAAAAGAAAATTCTACAAAAGGCTTTAAGCTGTCGCCGCGACCTTTAAATTTAATCGAGAGACGGTCGAGCTCGTGATTCCACCCGATTCTAACATAACGCGTCTTCGCAGTCGAAACGCACACTGCCTTACTAAGCTTTCGCGGAATCAAATGCATTCGCATTCCAAGAAAAATACGATAGACATATTTCTGGTTTGTATTTTTGTTCCAGAGACAGATTTCTGCCATGTTCAAAAATTTATTGTCAAAAAGGTCGACAGAGCCAAGGTAGTCTCCGTAATTGAATGTGTATATGAGTCTTCCGCGAATTCGTAAACGGGTTAAAATTGGTGGAAGTGGAATTCCGAGAAATGGAGCGCGTACGCCTGAGATATCGAGTTCGTCTGGGAGAGTGTTGAATGTTCCGAAGACGGGTTTTCTGTGCTGAATTATTTTTTCAGGAGCCTGTTTTATTTCGCGAGAGTACATACTGTAATTATAGTGGGGAATGAATGGGAATTCAATTAGGAATTGGGGACTGGGAATTTGGGGTTATGGGGAATTTGTGGTATAATTGTGAAATACTTTTTACTGGAGAAAATATTATGGATTATATGAAAAGACTTGAAAATTGTGTTAAGCAGATTAGAAAGATAACTGATTTTGAACCTGAGGTTGCGCTTGTCTTGGGGAGCGGGCTTGGGGATTATGCTAAGAATATTGATGTTGTGGCAGAAGTGAGCTACAAGCTGATAAAGGGATTTCCGGTTTCGACAGTTGCAGGGCACGATGGAAAATTTGTTTTTGGAACTGTCGGCGAAAAGAAAATCGTTGCGATGAAAGGTCGTGTTCATTATTACGAAGGTTATAAGATGGAAGACGTAGTTCTTCCGATGCGCGTTATGAAAATGCTTGGGGCAAAGAAAGTGATTTTGACAAATGCGGCAGGTGGAATGGATGACGACATGAATCCAGGAGATTTTATGATGATTACAGATCACATTTCGTGTTTTGTTCCATCACCTTTAATCGGACCAAATCTTGAAAAACTCGGAACAAGATTTCCTGATATGTCACAGGTTTATTCTCTCGAGCTTCAGAAAAAAATTGAAGATGCGGCAGAGGCTTTACAAATTCCACTTAAAAAAGGCGTATACATACAGCTCACAGGACCGCAGTATGAAACTCCGACTGAGATTCAGATGATGCGCAAGTTTGGTAATGCCTGCGGAATGAGTACAGTTGTCGAAGCAATTGCAGCGCGTCACATGGGACTTGAAATCTGCGGAATCTCGCTCATTACAAATAAAGCTGCGGGTCTCAGCAAAGTTCAGCTTAATCATGAAGAAGTAAAAGCTGCTGCTGACAAAGCTGCAGCTGATTTTGAAAAATTAGTTTCTGCTTTGATTAAGTCAATGTAATATTTTTAGATTTTTTTGTAAGGTGATTTTGAAAATATGAAAGCTCTTTTGTACTGGGTTCTTTTTCCTGCGCTGCTTCCGGTGTTTATTATTTTGCTTTATGTCTGGAAGCTCGACAGATATGAACGCGAGCCGATTAATTTTGTTTTGAAAGCTGTTTTGTTTGGTGCGATTTTTTCTTTGCCTGTTGCTTTTATTGAACGCTTTATGGTTGGAATGTTACCGAATTATTTTTCTGTTGAAACTGTAGAGTATGGTCTTGCAGAAAATGTAATCTGTGTCGGTCTCATCGAAGAACTTTCAAAACTTTTAGCTTTTATGTTTATCGTCTGGAAAAATCCAAACTTTGATCACCGCTATGATGGAATTGTATATGCGGTTGCAGTATCGCTTGGATTTGCCGGTCTTGAAAATATTATGTACGTATTAAATTTTGGAACACAGGTTTCAATTGGTCGTGCGATTTTTGCAATTCCGGGTCACGCAACATTCGGAGTGTTCATGGGAACTGCATTGAGCCGTGCAAAACATTGTGCGTTGAAAGGAAACTGGTTTGGAAAATTTTTCTTTTTGATTTTTGCAATTCTGATTCCGACTGTGATTCACGGTATTTACGATTTTCTTTTGTCAGACCAGGCAAATGCCGCAGGATACAATAATTATTTCATCATCTTTGTAATTATACTTGATTTCATTGCATGGCGAAAAATCAAGCATGAGTTTAGAACAGACAGAATGTTGTAGAGATGTTTTAAAACTAAAAACGCCACTTCGTAACGAAGTGGCGTTTGTTTTATGCATTTCGTCCGAGGGCGAAAGCTTTTTTGTTAATCTCGAGGAAGGCTGGTTTAACGAGTTTTTCGATTGCGTTGAGCCATGATTCTTCTGAAAAGTCCATGTACTTTGAAAGGCGGCCCATCAAAACGATGTTAACTGCTTTTACGCTTCCGGCTTCTTCTGCGAGCTTGAGGCAGTCGAGGGCGTCAACTTTTGCTCCTGTTGCCTGGAGTTTTGAAACGATGTTTTCAGGGTATGTGGCAGCGCCTGTGATTACCGGCATCGGGTCGATGCTCTGTGTATTTGTTACGATTTGTCCGTCTGGAGCAAGGTATGCAAGGTAGCGTGCTGCTTCGAGCTGTTCAAATGAAACGATAAAATCTGCCTGGCCTTTGTCTACGATAGGACTGTAAACTTTGTCACCGTAGCGGACGTATGTTACAACTGATCCGCCGCGCTGGCTCATTCCATGAACTTCTGAAACTTTAACATCAAATCCGGCGTCGAGCAAAACCTGTCCGAGTGTTTTACTTGCAAGAAGTGCTCCCTGACCACCGACACCAACTATCATTATATTTTTTGTAGTATTCTTATTAATTTCCATCCTTTGAAACGAAAAACGATTTTCGAAAATTCCACTTAAACATTGAAAGCGTCAAACTTGCACTGCTGTGTACAAACTTTACATCCGACACAAAGCGTGTCGTCAACTTTTGCTTTTCCGTCTATCATTGAAATTGCAGGACAACCGATCTTCATACAAGATTTGCAGCCTTTGCATTTTTCTGCGTTAACAGAAATCGGGCCCAGGTGTTTTACTTCTTTGAGAAGTGCGCAAGGGCGGCGGCTGATGATAACGCTTGGTTCTGCGGCAGCAAGTTCTTCTTTGAGAGCTGTTTCGCATTCTTCGATGTTGTATGGATCGACGACGCGAACGCGGTTGATTCCCATTGATTTAACGAGGGATTCGAGGTTAACGCGGCCGGTTGGATCTCCGTAAAGGTTTTTACCTGTTGTCGGATTCTGCTGATGACCTGTCATTCCTGTGATTGAGTTATCAACGATGATTACTGTGGAATTAGACTGGTTGTATGCGATTGTTGCAAGACTTGTCATTCCTGAATGCATGAATGTTGAGTCACCGATGATTGCAACTGTTTTATTTTCGCTTTCTGATTTGAGCGCTTTGTTGAAGCCGTGAAGTGAAGAAACAGAAGCTCCCATACAGAGTGTCATTTCCATTGAGTTAAGCGGAGCGGCGCTTCCGAGTGTGTAACATCCGATGTCACCGAGAACTGTAATTTTATTTTTGCTCAATGCGTAGAACATTCCGCGGTGAGGACATCCGGCGCACATTACAGGTGGACGCACTGGAACGTTTTCAGAAAGTTTGAAGTTTGATTCTGCCATGTATGATTTAACAGAGTTTGCGAGCAATGAAATTCCACTTTCTTTAAAACATTTTACGATGAGGTTCTGAGAAAATTCTCCGCAGATTGGAAGAATGTCTTTTCCGTGAACATTGATTCCGATTGCTTTACAATGATTTTCGATAATCGGATCGAGTTCTTCGATTACGACAATTTCTTTGCATTTTTTTGCGAAGTCTTTGATGAGTTTAACTGGGAGCGGATTTACCATTCCGAGTTTCAAAATGTTTGCTTTGTCACCGAAGATTTCTTTTGCGTACTGATATGAAGTTGAGTGTGTGATGATTCCGAGTTTTGATTTGTTGTTTTCGATTTTATTAATGGAACTTGTTTCTGCCCATTCCACAAGTTTACGAGTGCGCTCTTCAACGACAGGATGTTTTTTGATTGCGTTTGCAGGAGACATTACATATTTTGCAATGTTTTTTTCATAGGTTTTAACTGCCGGTTCTTTGCGATCTTCTGTGTCTGTGATGCTCTGTGAGTGAGCAACGCGTGTACACATCTTGATTAAAACAGGAGTGTCAAATTTTTCTGAAAGTTCATAAGCGAGTTTTGCAAAGGTGCGTGCTTCTTCTGAATCACTTGGTTCGAGCATCGGAACTTTTGCAGCAATCGCATGATGGCGTGAGTCCTGTTCGTTCTGACTTGAATGCATTCCTGCATCATCTGCAACGCCGACAACCATTCCGGCATTAACGCCTGTGTAAGAACATGTATAGAGCGGGTCAGCTGCTACGTTAAGTCCAACGTGCTTCATTGCACAAAATGATCTCTTTCCGGCAAGGCTTGCACCGAATGCTGTTTCCATTGCTACTTTTTCGTTTGGTGCCCATTCACAATAAATCTCTTTGTATTTTGCAGCTTCTTCTGTAATTTCTGTACTTGGTGTTCCAGGATAGCTCGAAATGATTGAGCATCCAGCTTCATAAAGACCGCGTGCAACAGCTGCGTTTCCTAACATAAGTTGCTTCATAAGTGTCTCCAGTTTTTGTTTTAGATTTTGGAATTATTATAGTAAGGAAATGGTTGTTTGTAAACGGAGTAAAGTTTTTAAGGGGGAGTTAAACAATGTAGGCGCGAAAATTTAGTTCCCCTATAGTAATCGAAGAAACATATAACACCTCTTTTATTCGCAATTTTTATAAGATCCTCATTATAAGTCAAGTTTTTACAAAAAGGCCTGGCATTGAACCAGATTTATAATGTTGCGATACAGTTTCGGCCGTTGTGCTTGGCGTTGTAAAGTGCTTTGTCGAGACGGATGAATGCTTGCTTTTCAGTGTCGGTTTTTGAAACTTGTGTAAGTCCGATGCTGCAGGTAAGGTGACCGATTGTTGCAAAGGAATTTATTGCAATCGTTTCGCGGATTTCGTCGGCTATTTGTTCGAGAGATTTTAGTTCGATTCCGTAGCAGACGCAGACAAATTCTTCGCCACCCCAGCGACCGGTTACAATTTTTTTGTTTTTTGTATTTAAGATGATTGTATTAACAAATTCCACCAGAACATCATCACCTGTGGCGTGACCATAAGTGTCATTGATTTTCTTAAAGTAGTCGATGTCGAACATCATGAGCGAAACTGGTGTACCGTTTGTTTTGAGTTCTTCGATGGCGTTGCTGAGTTCTGTTTCGATGCGTCCGTGGTTATAGACTCCGGTAAGTGCATCGTGAGAAGCTTGTTTTTCAAATTTCTTCAGCTCATTGAATAATTTTATTGAATCGTCGTGAATGTTTTGGACCATAAAGACAAAACGAAAATCCTGTTCGCTTGATGTTTCAGTACGTCCAAAGATAAGTTTAACCCAGATGAACTTGCCTTCGAGGTTTTTCATCTGGCAGTCAAGTGAAATTGTTTTTAACGGTTTCATCTGGGACTTAAGGTTTATTGGGTCTGTGATTTTTAAAAACTTTTCCTGATCTTCTGGCCAGATCATGTTTACAATCATCATTCGCCATTCAGAATATTTTACTTCGTACTGCATGTCGTCTTTTGAAATTTCTGAAACGTTAATGCTGCTTATGCTGTCTTTGTTAAGGTCGACATACATCGAAAAAAGATAAGTTTCCTGCATTGTTTTAACTTTGTTTTCAAGTTCGATTTCGCGTTCGGAATCTGACTGGTCGAGATTGTAAAGCAGAAAAATAAAATCGCCGGTTGTTTCATTAATCGGATAAACAAGAAGCTGAATACTATGCCTTTTTTCGTTTATCAGGAGATTGAGTTTTCTGGAATATTTTCCGTGGAATTCTCCCATTTTGGAAAGAAATATCTGGTAGTCGTCAGTAATTTTTGCACTTGAATCATTAAGATGAAAAAGAAGTTTTTCGATAAGTTTTCTGTAAGAACCTTCTTTTTCAATATATTTGGTCATTTCTTCTGAACGTCGAATTGCCTTATAGCAGTCTTCTTTTGAATTAACAACTAAAAGCGCATCAAGGCTTTTATTAAGAATGTCATTTATCTGATTTTCTGTATAATCTTTCATATCTCTCTCCGTTATTAATTATAACATAAAATTATACAATTAAAAATATCAGAAATAAAAATTATCCAGAAATCGCATTTTTCTCCGCAAGGTTTACAACCCATTTTTCCTGATTTAATCGCGCGCCGGCTACCCAGATTTTTGGAAATTCAACTGCTTTGATGATTGCATACATTGCGACAGGGCCGAGAGTTGTGCATTTTGCCATGAAAAAGATTCCGGGAATGACGATGCAGCCGTTTGCGATTCCGTCGACGAGCATACCCATGATGGTGTCACCGCCGGCGCGGCTAACTGAGAACTGACCGTTGATGTAAACCCAGGCCGGCATATAGAGTGCCATGATGAAAACCATTTCGCTGCAGATTTTCTGTGAGTTAGGACTTAGGTTCTTAAACACAATCGGAACTAAGAACATTGTTGCAAGTCCAAAGAAAGTCATGAAGACACCAAAGACATTTGCGCCGTTCAAGAGCCAGACTTTTTCTGTTTTTGCCTGTTCCAGATTTCCGCTTCCGAGGTTTTTGCCTAGAATGACACCTGTGGCTGTGCAAATTCCACCAAATGCAACAAAGAATAAGTTTGCAATTGCAAAGCTTGCTGACATTCCAGAGACAACATCGGCGCCGCCTCTTCCGTTGTAAAGAGCTGTCGTGACAGTTTCTGCAATTGCCCAGAGCATTTCGGAACAGATCATCATCCACGCTTTCTTCAAAATGTTTCTGAACAATTTGAAATTGATGTGAACAAAGTCAGAAAGTATAATTGCAAAATCTGGTTTTTTTACAACGACATAGCCGATGAATATTAATGCTTCGATTGAGCGTGCGATGATTGTTGCGATTGCGGCTCCGCGAACTTCGAGTCTTGGGCAGCCGAGGTTTCCGTAAATGAAACACCAGTTGAAAAAAGTGTTTACTAATGTTGCGATGACAGAAATTACAAGTGGAATTTTTACTTCACCGATTTCGCGCAAAGAAGATCCGATCATCATTGAGAACAGCCATGGAATTCCCATCCAGCCCATGACTTTCATATATGCGATTCCCTGTTCGAGAATTAAATCAGCCTGTGCATTTCCTTTTACCATGAGAGATAAAATTTTATCCGGAATTACGAAGCACGAGAACATATAGAGTGCAACGATGAAAGTTCCGGCGATGAGTTTGAAAATGAAAGTTTGTCGCATTCCCTGTTTGTCTTTTGCACCGAAAAACTGGGTCATGAAAATTCCACCAGCCATACAGACAGTGTTAAAGAAAACCATGAAGAGAAAAATTATCTGACCGGTGATGTTAACGCCTGCCATTTTTATGTCGCCGAGTCCTGCAACCATAAAGTTGTCGATAAGAGAAACGAGATTTTGAATTAATGCCTGAGCCATGACCGGAAGCGCAATCATGAGCGCGCTTTTATAAAACGACATCGGTCCGAAACGGTCAGCAAGTGAAATATGTTTACGCATAGTGTTCGATTATACTCTCCGATACTAATTATACTATAAAGTTGTGGTTTAAGAAGTTAATTGATTTTGAAAGTTATTTTCTATATATTTTATATGTGAACATTATTAACAAGCTTAAAGAAACTGCGTTCTCAGTGATTCCTGTGATGGCGATTGTTGTCTTTCTTGGTTTGACAATTGCTCCGCTTGGTAAAGTTGAAATTCTTCGATTCTTGTTTGGTGGAATTTTACTGATCGTCGGTCTCACGATTTTTCTTGTCGGAGTTGATCTTGGTATTCAGCCGATGGGCGAGAGATGCGGTGCGGAACTTACTAAAAAGAAAAATCTCGTTTTACTTTTGGTTGCAGCTTTTGCAATCGGATTTATCGTAACTGCTGCTGAGCCTGACATTCAGGTTTTTGCTGATCAGGTTAAAAGAATTTTTTCTGTCGTCAATAAACAGACGATAACTTTTGTAATTGCTGGCGGCGTTGGTTTGTTCATCACACTTGGTCTTTTAAGAATCGTTATGAATCTTTCGATCAAGTTGACTCTTTTTATTTCGTATTTAATTTTGTTCGCAGTTATGTTTTTTGCGCCGACGAGTTTTGTCGGAATCGCGTTTGACTCTGGCGGTGCAACGACTGGTCCGATGACTGTTCCGTTTATCATGGCGCTCGGTCTTGGTGTTTCTCAGGTTCGTCAGGATGATGAAAACTCTTTTGGTTTGACTGGAATTTGTTCTGTCGGTCCTGTGATGGCTGTTTTGATTTATTCTTTGATTTTGAAACAGTGTGGTCTGTTTGATGCGGCTTCGAGTGCTGTCGCAGCTGGTGCAGGTGAAGAAATTGTTACAGGTGGAATTTTATACGAAGTATTCTACCCATTTAAAATGATAATCGGTTTGACTATTTGTGAATCACTTATTTCCATCGTTCCACTTTTTGCACTCTTTATTGTTTTTCAGATTTCACTTTTAAAGATGACAGGCCTTCAGGTTGCAAGAATTGTAATCGGTTTTATTTACAGCCTCATTGGTCTTACGATTTTCTTAATCGGTGTTAACGGTGGATTTTCTCAGGCAGGTGCCGCTCTTGGAAAAGCACTCGGAACTTCTGCACTTTCAAACGGCGGAATCTGGTATGTGATTTTAATCGTAATCGGATTTGCGTTTGGTGCGATCATTGTTTGTGCAGAACCTGCAGTCTGGGTTTTGAGTGAACAGGTAGAAACAGTTTCGGGTGGAACTATAAAACGAAAATCACTTTTGATTTTCTTATCTGTCGGAACAGCGATTGCAATCGGTCTTTCTCTTTTGAGATCGATTCTTGGTTTTGATTTGAAATGGATTTTAGTTGCAGGATATTCTCTTGCGATGATTCTTATGATTTTTTCTCCATCGATGTTCAGTGGAATTGCATTTGACTCTGGTGGAGTTGCATCTGGTCCTTTGACTTCGACATTCATTTTGTCGTTTACACTTGGAGCTGCAGCGTGCGGAAAAAATGCAGTTGATTCGTTTGGTGTAATTGCACTTGTTGCAATGATGCCGCTTATTGCAATTCAGATAATGGGAATTATGTTTAAAATAAAATCTTCGAAGAGCGAAGAGAAACAATGTATTACTGACGGAGGTGAACAATGAGCTATAAATTGATTATAAGTATTGTTCCTCAGTATGCCGGTGAACTGATTACAAACACCGCTCGCGATGCCGGAAGCCCGGGTGGAACTGTCCTCATGGGAACAGAAACTTCTGAAAATGGAATCATTCAGCTTTTAGGATTTGGAGATGCTCCAAAAGACATCACTTACAACGTTGTCGATGATTCTGCAGCTACACAGTCTGAAAAAATCATAAACGCAATTATTGCTGCAACAGAAAATAAAAAATCAAAATACGGAATACTTTTTTCAATTGCTGTTGATGATTTTCTTAAGGCCGGAAGCATTGATAAAGATGCCGGTGATGCAAATTCCACTAAAACTTCTTCAGATACAAAAGGAGACAAAATTATGAACAATTCTTACCAGATGATAAATGTAATTGTAAACAAAGGATACGCAGAAGATGCGATGGTAGCAGCAAGAAAAGCTGGAGCCGGCGGGGGTACAATTATCCAGGCTCGCGGAACTGCAAAAGAAGGGGATGCAAAATTCTTCGGAGCAGAAATCGTTCCTGAAAAAGATATGCTCATGATTCTCGTTCCGACTGATAAAAAAGAAGAAATCGTAAGCGCTATCAGAAACCTTAAATGTTTTCAGAAAGCCGGAAGCGGAATCGTGTTCTGCAATCAGGTTCAGGATTTTACAGTTCTTGGTAAAAAATAGTATCTTTATTAATCGAACTATGATATCCTAAAACTAAGAGAGTTTTTATGCAGGATATAAAATATATATTCTTTACAAAAATTAATTCCACAAACACGTTTGCGATGAATCTCATCAGACATACGCAGACATCTAATCTCGACATCATCAACAAAACAGTTGTCATTTCTGATACTCAGACAAACGGCCGCGGCCGTCTCGAAAGAGTATTTTATTCTCCTGAAAAAACTGGTCTCTATATGTCTGCAATTTACTGTCCTGAAAAACCAATCACAGATGCAGCAGTAATCACAGCAGTTGCAGCTGTCGCTGTAACTCGTGCAATCAAAGATGTTTTTAAAAAAGAATCTGAAATCAAATGGGTAAACGACATTTATATCGACAATAAAAAAGTATGTGGAATTTTAACGGAAGGACATTTTAATTCTGAAAAGAAAATCATAGATTCGTGTGTAATCGGTGTCGGTGTTAACATGACGACAAAATATTTTCCGGTTGATGTAAGTAAAAAAGCAGGAAGCATTACCGGAGATATCGAAGATGAAAAGATTTTCTATTTCAGAGATACTCTTGCAAAGAAAATTTCATATGAACTGTATTCTCTTCTCGAAGAAAAGAGTCAGTCGATTGAAGAAACGATGGCAGAGTATAAATCAAGATCAATGCTGATTGGAAAAGTTGTAGAAGTAACTCCGGTTATCGGAGAGATTCGTGATAATTATTCTGCTCTTGTGACAGATATAACAAAGACCGCCAGACTTGTTGTTAAAACAAATGACGGTCTTGTAAAAGAACTTGATAGCGGTGAAGTTACACTACATAGTTTTTTCTAATTTTTTTATCGAAATATAAAAAGCCGGTGCAACCCACAGCATTCCCAAAACCCAGATTACTGGTTCTGCATAGCATACTGCAGTGAATCCCAAAACTGGAATCAAAAACAATGTCGCACAGATTTTTACTACGAGTTCAATTCCACTTGCAACAAGAGGAAGTACTTTTCGATTGATACCCTGAAGAGAACTTCTTAAGATTACGAGAACAAAGAGTGAGTAATAGAATGGAACTCCAACTCTGAGATATCTTACGCCGTATTCAATAACTTCTGGCACTCCGTTTTTTCCTGTGATTGAATTAACAAGAGGATATGCGAATGTCCATCCGATGATTGTTGCGAGTGTTGCCCAGATCCAAGAAATCAAAATTAAATATTTAAGTCCGCGTTTGATTCGTGAAATATTTTTTGCGCCATAATTCTGACTTACAAATGTTGCAGCACTTGATGCAAATGCACCGCCTGGAAGCATTAAAAGTTCGAGATATTTTCTTCCAGAAGTCCATCCGGCAATTAAATCTGGTCCGAGCGAATTAATTCCTGCTGATAAAATTACAGAACCGATATCAACAACAGCAAACATCAAAGACATCGCACCGCCCTGACTTAACAGTTCGATTGTAATTTCATTTGGAATAATAAAATCAGAAAATCTTACTCGGGTTTCTGGTCTTGTTATCATGCTGAAAATAAAACACAAGGCAGCTGATACAGCCTGAGAAATTACAGTTGCAAGGGCCGCACCTTTTATTCCCCAATGAAGGACGAGGATAAAAATCACATCAAGTACGATGTTAAGAAATACGCTTACAATCAAAAAGATAAGCGGAACAAGACTGTCACCGAGAGCTCTTAAAACTGCAGAGAACATGTTGTAGCAGACTGTGAAAATGATTCCTGCTGTAAGAATACCGAGATAACTTTTTGCCTGGTCACTGATTTCTGGCGGGACTTTTATAAGCTCGAGAATCTGATCGATGTACAGGAGACCGAATAATGAAAGTAAAACAGAAATGATTATGGAATAAAGATATGTTCCTGCAATTGCTTTTTTGAGTCCTACCATGTCTTTGGCACCATAGTGTTGGCCAATTACGATAGAAAAACCGTTTGTAAAGCCGTGACTGATGGAAAGGAACAATGTAAAAACGCTTCCACAGGCTCCGACTGCAGCAAGGGCTGACAAGTCGATAAATCCACCGACGAGGATTGAGTCAAAGAGGTTGTACAATCGTTGAAAACAGATTCCGAGGAGGATTGGTAATGCAAATAGTAAAAGCGGACGAACGATGCGTCCTTCTGTCATGTCTTTCATATTAAAATTATGGGATATTTTGCTTATTTTTTAAAGGTGTTTTATTGATATTAAATTATGACTTTACTGATATAACAGTTTGCTAAAATCTGCGCTAAGGGTTATAATATAT
>JAGHSB010000155.1 GCA_018066075.1 Candidatus Treponema scatequi | reverse complement strand
GTATAATATATTAACATCAACCTTCAGGTCGAAGGCGTAGTCGCCACAGCGTAGCGTACTCGTCCGTGTGGCGTTTTTTCTACTTCTTAATTTCTTTCTTCACGCTCTCAACAAACTGAACGAGATTCTCGCGCAAACTCTGTGTCTCTGATTTTAATGTCAGAATAAAATGCGCTTTTTCTTTTAACTGCATATTTTTCTGATGAACATGTTCGCGGAAGGCTTCGAGGCGAACGACGATCTGTTTTTCTTTTGCGAACTGTCTGATTTTTACCATGAGCTGCAGTGAATATGAGAGGTCGATTACGAAAATTCCATAAAAGAAACCTACGACAAAAGAAAATGCGAGGTGATTTGAAAGCCAGTAAACAGAACTGACGATCGACGGATGAATTAAAAAATAATAAATTGCGCTGAGCAAAATCCAGAAAAATGAAAAAAGCGGACAGATAATTCCCTTGATGTTGCCCCAGCGGGTTGAGTAATCCCAGAGCTTGATGTTCATTCCTTTGATGAAGATAAGTCCTGCGAGGTATTCGATGAATGTTATCACGATTGACATTACGACAAAGAGCGCAATATTTTTTGCAACTGGATTTTGTATAAATGGAATTTCGATGTACGACAACAAAAATAATACGCAGAGTGAAAATCCATAAAGCGGAAGATAAGGTCCGACTAAAAATCCCGGATTAACCCATCTGTGTGTCGGATTAGAAGTTGAAAAAAACTTTCTGAACAATAATTCAAGCACCCACCCGATTAAACTCCCCGCAGAAAACAAAAACGCAAGGACTAAAAATAAACTCATTAAATCACCCCGCCCCACTCTAATCCAAATTTCTCACAGATAACATCATACTCATCTTTATCTTTCTCTTCCGCAAGCCCCGTGATAAACAATTTTGCTTTCTTATTTCCGTCGCTTGAAATTCCACCACACGATTTAAAAACCGACATCGCGCGGTTAACGACGCCTTCTCTTGAATCGATGACTTTCAATTCACCGCCTGTAACTTCATCTGCAACTTCTTGAATCAAATCAGCGAGATTCAAAAAATGAGTGCAGCCTAAAATCATCGTGTCGCTTCCTCCGCCTGCAAAATATTTTACAGCAGGAAGAACTGCGGCCTTGCATTCTTCTTTTGTTGCTGTGAAAGATTTTTTTTCAATGAAAGAAATTAAGTCAGGGTCTGCACGCAAGATTAAGCGGCAGTCTGATGCAAAATGATTTCTCAAGTCGATGTTGTAAGGATGTTCTACAGTGGAACGTGTGGCTAAAAGTCCGACTGTGCGTTTTTTTGAAACTTCTGAAGCGACTTTAATCGCAGGAACTGTTCCGACAAAATGTGTTTCAGGGAATGCTTCACGGAGGACATCAAGTGTATTAACGCTCATCGTATTGCAAGCGATGATGAAAACTTTTGGATTAAATTTTTCTATTATTTTCTTTGCGATTTCTAAAACGCATTTTACGATTTCTTCGTGGGATTTTTCGCCGTAAGGAAAGTTTTTTGTGTCGCCGACATAAACGCAGTCAGCGCCTTTGTATTTCTGAAGGAGATAAGTTAAATACGGAATTCCACCCGTACCTGAATCTAAAAAAGCAAAATCAGCCATAATTCAATTTTATCTATTTGACTAATTAACTGCAATACCTTAACATATTCATATGTTTTCACAGAATAACTGCATAGAACCGGGATGTACGCACATTGCGCTCACCTCGTTTAACGCCGACAAGGAAATTACAGAAAAACCGGGCTACTGCCTCGACCACTCGCCAGACAAGGAACTGGTCAGACAGCAGATTTACGACTACATCAATACTCACTCAAAAATCGTCGGTCTCAACGCCGCAGGAATCACTTTTGAAAACATCGATTTAACTGACAAAAGATTTTACGGCTGCAACTTCATGCACTGCAAATTTATCAACCTTCACTCAACTGGTTTTAGAAGCCGAATGAGTATGTTTGACTTTGCAATTTTTTCTGACTGCAACCTTCTTCAGTCAAACATGCAGTTTACTTCTTTCGCAGGTTCCACTTTTTCGCACACACTGTTTACCGGAAGCGATATGATTCAGGATAATTTTAGTGGAATTCAATCTTACCAGTCTTCATTCGACGACTCGGATCTCTATAACTCAAGATTTATCCGTGCAAAGCTTATCGATACATCTTTCAGAAACTGCAACGTTAAAAAAACAATGTTCAAGCAGATTGAACAGCAGAACGTTCTCTTTAAGCATTCAAATACCCGAGAAGCAATTTTTGACGAAGAACAAAGCAGCCTCTTTGCCGGCGAACTCACTGATAAAATCGGATATGTAATCGAACCGCAGGAAGGAGCTGACTGATGAAAATTTACTTTCACTTAAACATCGAAGGCTTCTCAAACTGCTACGTAATCGGAAACGAACTTACAGGCGAAGCAATTATCGTTGACCCTGGAATCATCACACCGCAGATCATCGACACAATCGAAGAAGGCGGCTATAAACTTGCAGGCGTTCTTGTAACTCACAACCACGGATCTCACGTTCACGGACTTGAAACTTTAAGAAAGATTTATACTCCGCAGATTTTTGCCGCAGACTGGGAAGTTGCCGGAAGTGAAACTTATGTCTTGAAAGATGAAGGCATCATTCAGATTGCAGGTCTTACTGTCGGATATATGTCTGTTCCGGGTCACACTCCAGACTCAATGGTTTACAAAATCGGAAGCGTTCTTTTTACAGGCGACGTAATGTCAGCCGGAAAGATCGGTTCTTCAAACAATAAATTTTCAGAAAAGGCATTGATAAAAAACATCAACGAAAAGATTCTTTCACAGCAGGAAGATACAATTTTAATGCCGGGCCACGGACCTCCGACAACTGTAGGCGCTGAAAAACTTTTCAACGTTGCATTAAACCCGAGAAACAATGACAAACTCACAAAACTCGGCCTCAACTAACCTGCCCGCAATCGTTCTTCACCCGAACACCGAGCAGGCACTAATCGAAGAAAGAAAAAAGATTCTCAAGAACGATGTCATCATTTCAAACACTGCAATCACTTCAAATCCCCGCGGCAGTGACTGGTTTGAAATTTTTCCGTTGTATGGAATTTTCGAAAACGATTTTTCAATTTCGAAATCTGCAGACAATTCAAAACAAGAAATCACTTCTCAAGGCGCCTGCTCACTCAAAACCTGCGCGTTCACTTCGTATTTCATTTTCGAAAACTTTCTCTTTTTCAAAGCGACTCTCACTTTTGAAAATGAAAAACATTATTTCTACATTCCATTTGCAGTAAACAAAAACGCAAAAAATAAAACGATCACTTCTGCATTTACGACTGCGCAAAAAATAAATTCCACACAAATAAAAAAAGAGATTCCGCTCGAAAACGAAATCTCTTTCAAATCATTTCAAACTTCCGAACTTGAACTTACATCAAATCAGTACAAACTCTTCGGCAACAAATGGATAAAAACAAATCCGGACGAAATATTGTAACGCCCGGATCTTGAATTGAATTTTTTTTACCAGCGAAAAATCCGCGGGCATTTAATTGATCTATTCCATGACCTTTTCGCCGCGACCCATGGCTGTGAGTCCGGTTTTTACAAACTCGAGAATGCCGAATGGTTCGAGAAGGCGGATGAGGCTTTCAATTTTATCTTCGCTACCAGTTGCTTCAACAATCACAGAATTAAGTCCGACGTCAACGATATGTGCTCTGAAGATGTTGCATGTTTCGATGATTACGGCGCGGCTGTCACCAGATGCTTTTACTTTGATCAATGCAGTTTCGCGCTGACATGTATCGTGGCTGTCGCAGTGAACGATTGAAATTACTTCAACTAATTTTGAAAGCTGTTTTTCAATCTGTTCAAGAATATATTCATCGCCTTTTACAACGATTGTCATTCTTGACTGTCCCGGATTATTTGTTTCACACACTGTCAAAGAATCGATGTTATAACCGCGGCGGCTGAAAAGTCCTGATACACGGCTCAAAACACCGGCATGGTTTTCCACTAAAACACTTAAAACATATTTTTCCATTTTTAACACTCCTCTAAAAACGACCTTGATTTCCAAGCCGCATTACAATTTATAAAATTATTTTTCCGGGTTAAAACTTACTGTTCTAAGAATATCACCGAATACACCGGCAGCTGTTACCCCGGCACCTGCACCGTATCCGCGTACTGTAAGTGGAATCGGCTGATAGCGTTCTGTATAGAATACAAATGCGTTTTCACCGCCCTTTACAGAATACAATGGATCATCCTGTCCTACTTCCATCATTCCGACAGAAATCTTATCGCCTTCGATTGTTGCACCCATGCGCAAAACTTTATTCTGCTTTTTGAGTTCTTCAATCTTTTTAGCAAAGTAATCATCAACCTGTGTGAGCTTATCCATAAACTCATCAACAGTTCCGCTTGTGTCAAAGCTGTCAGGGAATACTTTGAACATCTTGATGTCTTCAAGTTCGATGTCGTATCCAGATTCGCGGGCAATGATGAGAGCCTTTCTTGCAACGTCCATTCCGTTTAAGTCATCGCGTGGATCTGGTTCTGTGTAGCGGAGTTCGCGCGCTTCTTTTACAACTTTGCTGAACGGAATTCCTTCGTCGAGTTTTCCAAAGATGTATGACAATGTTCCAGACATGATTCCATTAAACTTAACGAGCTTGTCTCCGGATTTGTAAAGGTTCTGCAATGTATCGATGATCGGAAGTCCTGCACCTACGTTTGTTTCATAAAGGAATCTTCTCTTCATTTTGTTTGCAGTCTTTCGAAGGTCTCTGTAAAATTTTATGTTCATGGAATTTGCACGCTTATTTGGAGTTGCAATTGACATGCCGGCGTTGAGAATGTCGAGATATCTTTCTGGTAAATCGTAGCTTGCTGTACAGTCTACGAAAACAGGATTAAGCGGTTTCTTTTCTTTTACAAAATTGATGATGTCATCAACGTTTGCTTTGAGAGGCATCTTCTTTGTAATTTCACGCCAGTTAGACAAATCGATTCCGTCTTCGTTGATCATGAGACCGTCGATTGTAGAAATTGCCATAACCTTGATGTCGATGTTCTGTGCAAGAAGCTTGTCGTGCTGGTCACGAATCTGATCGAGCAATGTTCCACCGATGTTACCGGCTCCGAATGCAAATACTTCGATTGTCTGTGCTGTGTTAAAGAAGAAGCGGTGTGCAGCGCGAACTGCGAGATCCCCGTATTCACCTTTGATTACAGTTGAGATTGATCTTTCAGATGAACCCTGAGCGATTGCGAGAATGTTGATGTCCTGTGAAGAAAGAGCGTCAAAGAAGCGTCCTGCAACTCCACGGTTCTGTTTCATTCCGTCGCCGACAATTGAAATGATTGCACATGACTTGTGAACTTCAATCGGATTGATAAGCTGTTCACGAAGTTCAAGTTCAAATTCATTTTCGATTGCGTCTTTTGCTGTATCTGCAAACTCATCGCGAACACAGAATGTAATTGTGTATTCGCTTGATGACTGTGTAATCAATAAAATTGAAACTCCTGCTTTTGAAACTGAATCAAAGATGCGGCTTGCTGTTCCGCTCTTTCCTTTCATTCCAGTTCCGCTTACAGAAATCATTGAAGTTTTTTTGAGGCAGCTTATTCCGCGAACAGGTCCTGCATTTTTTTCTGATTCGAAAGGACCTTTTCCGATTCTTGTTCCGCGAACTTTAGGGTTCATGGAATTTAAGCTCCATGCTTCAATTGATTTTGCCTGAAGCGGTGCGAGAGTTTTTGGATGTAAAACTTTTGATCCGAAGAATGCAAGTTCCATTGCTTCTTCGTATGTCATGTCATCAACTAAAATTGCATCTTTTACAACACGAGGATCGGCTGTGTAAATTCCATCAACGTCAGTCCAGAACTGAACTTTCGAAGCACCAAGACATGCACCCACAATTGCAGCAGAAAAGTCAGAACCATTTCTTCCAAGCAAACCTGGGACGCCGGCTTCGCAAGTTCCACCAACCCAGGAGCAGATAAAGCCTGGGAACAAAAGAATGCGTGTCTCTGACTGATTTGCTCCGTCGCGATATGCTTTGAGTCCTTCTGAAGTTTTGACGTAATCAGGATCACCTTCTTTCTGATTTCCTGTTGTGAAAATATATTTTCTTGAGTCGAGTACAATTACGCTCTGCTGTTTTGCAAGAAGTACTTCTTCTACGATGAGAACGCTCAAGAGTTCTCCCATTCCCATGATGCGGCAGTGAGCTGTGTCAGTACATTCAGCAAAAGATGAAACTGCATTCAAAAGTTTTTCAAGTTCGTCAATTTTTTCATTGACGCGAACCATTACAGCTCCTGCATTAAATCCTGCGAGTTTAGACTGAATCTCAAGACAGATGTCTTCATGAGTATGACGCAATTCTTTTACATAGGTTTCAGAGGTTTTACCGGTAATACATCCATCAATACTTTCCTGAAGTTTGTTTGAAACGCCTGCTACGGCACTGACAACAACACTGATTCTGTCGGCCTTTGCCTGATTGATCATGATGTCTACAGAATCCAAGATTCTGCGGGCACTTCCCATCGAAGTACCACCAAATTTTAATGTAATCATAAAACCTCTTTCTCCTGCATTTTTAAGCAGAGTTAATTTTTTATATATAAGTAAAAAGTTATCATTTTTAGGCCATTTTTTCAATAGAAACGTCTTAAAGCAAGAGTTTAAGTGGAATTTGCCCGACCGGCAGTTTGCGGTAATACCCGGGATGGCGGCAGGGTAAATTC
>JAGHSB010000002.1 GCA_018066075.1 Candidatus Treponema scatequi | reverse complement strand
GTTAACATCCCATACGCAGCCCAATTCCGAATTCCGCATTACTCTACGCGTCAATGGAAACAATCTGTCCGGCCTGAGGTTTAACGCCTGGGAGGAGGTATGGATTTGTGCTGCCCTGGGAAACAGTCTGTTTGAGCTGTGTCTGGTAGTTTTTGATGAGGTTGTCTACCTGTTCGTCTGACAAATGAGTCTCTTTTACGACTGGATTTGCCTTTGCAGTAGACTTTATTCTTGAAAGATTTTCAATCATTGCATTGAGAATCTGAATTTTCGTAACAGAAACTCCGGCCTGGCCGCCTTTTGCTGCAACCCCAGAGATGTGGTCAAACTGAGCATAAATCACGCTTGAAGGACTTACTGGAACATAAAGCTTTCCGCCAGCACCATAAGAGGCAACAGAATTGTATGAGTATGGGCTTAAATTATGCATGCTTGTCATCATATATCATTACCTCCAGATATTAGTTTCTACTATTAATATCGGAAACGCTAAACAGAACATTAGTATTTTTTTGTAATTGTTTTTTAAGGCAGTTTCGGTTAAAGTGGAATTTATGAAAACAGCCATCAATTCTTCAGCCCGCAGTCAGGGGATTTTACACTCAATTTTCAGGTGCACTCGTTTTGTCTGTGCGCTGTTTATTTTTACGATGTTCAATTCGTGCAGTGCAAAAAATTATAAAGGGGAACTTCTTTTTCCGTGCCTCCCTTTCAGCGAAGAATATTGCAATGATGTTTACGAAATCGATTCAGAAGAAAATAATCCGGGAGTCACTTTCTATGCCTTTGACGAAATTCCGGACGGGTACTTTGCGCTTCCTGTAAAAAAAGATCAGAAACTTTACTACGCAGGTGACAAAGACTATCCGCTTTTCAGAAAGTACGAGTCTTACAAAAGATCGCAGGGCGAGAAAATTCCACCTGAAAAATTTAACGTCTGCTTCATCGCATCGTGCGGCGACATAATCTTAAACCGCGGAATCTACGAAGCGCTCACAGAAGCAGACACAGCAGAAGCCGTTTTCACGGACACAATGCCCCTCCTTCGCGACGCAGACTACACAATCGGAAACCTCGAAGGAGCCGTTACAGAAACAGAAAACTCATGGCCAAAAACATACCGCTTTAAATTTCACAAAGAGGCACTAAAATATCTTCACGAAGCAGGCTTTGACTATTTAATGATGACAAACAACCACTGCTACGATTACAACGAAGAAGGTTTCAAAGATACGCTCGCTGCAGTCAAAGAAGAAAACTTTGCAACAAGCGGAGTCGGACTCACAGTTGAAGAAGCAGAAAAATTTTACGAGATAAAAGTTAAAGATACAGATTTGAGCATTTTATCTTTCGGAGCTTTTCCGACAGAGAGAACAGGCTTTGACGGATTTATTCACGCAAGCGTAAACGAAGAAAGAGCCGGAATGCTCTGGAAAGGAGACCGTGTTCTCGAGCTCATCCGCGAAGAAAAGAAAAAAGGCAGAACAGTAATCGTAAACATTCACGGCGGCTACGAGTATTGTCTTGAGCCAGCTTCAGATCAGATTGAATTATACAAATCAGTCTGCGATGCCGGAGCCGATGTAATTCTCGGAAGCCATCCTCACGTTTTGCAGCCGATTGAAATGTACAAAAAGTCACTGATAGTTTATTCACAGGGAAACTTTGTATTTCCTGGAATGGACGACATGGCAAATGCAACTGACACGATGATTGTAAGAGTCGGCCTTGTAAACGGAAGACCTCTGTATTTTGAAAAACATCTGTGCGAGATTAAAGACACGACGGTCGTTCTTACAAAAGAATGACATCTTTTTAACTGCTTTCAATTAAATCCTCTCATTCCAAAAATACACTTTTTATGCTATATTTACCTTATGGCAAATTTTGACGAAAACACAGTTTACATTCTTGATTCTTACGGCTTGATTTACAGATGCTACTTTGCATTTATCTCACGCCCGCTCACAAACGCAAAAGGCGAAAACGTTTCTGCCCTCTTCGGATTTTTCAGAAACCTTCATTCAATTCTCGCCCACTACAAACCGGGCTACATCGCAGCCGCAATGGATTCAAAGACTCCGACTTTTCGTCACGAAATGTACAAAGAATACAAAGCAACGAGACCTAAAACACCAGAAGACCTTCACGCACAGATTCCATGGATCTGCGACGTTTTAAAAGCAATGGGAATTCCAATTTTGCAGTGCGACGGCTACGAAGCAGATGACATCATCGCAACAGTTGCCTCTCAGTGTGAAAAAGAAGGAAAGACCTGCCGCATTCTCTCTGGCGACAAAGACTTAATGCAGCTCGTAACTGACTCGACTCAGATTTTAAAACCAGACCACGCAGACGTGTGGAAAGTAATTGGAACTGAAGGCGTAAAAGCAGAATGGGGCGTTGAACCAAAACTAATGCTCGACCTTCTCTCACTCTACGGAGACACAGCCGACAACATTCCGGGCGTTAAAGGATGCGGCGTAAAAACTGCAGTCAAATTTCTCGACCAGTACGGCTCCCTCGAAGGAATCTACGAACACGCCGACGAAATCAAAGGCGCCATCGGCCAGAAAATCCGCGACGGAAAAGAAAACGCTTTCTTCTCGCGCGACCTAGTCCGCCTATGCACCGAAGTTCCATGCGAAGAAATCGATGTCAAAAAATTTACAAAACTCGATCTAAACTTCAAAGCCGCCGCTGATGAGTTAATGAAATACCAGATCCCAAGCTGCGCGAAATTGTATGCGGAGCTTAATAATTCAGAATTAAGAATTAAGAGTGAAGAATCAGAAAATAATAATATCTCTTCTGGTTCAGCACACACCACTTCCCGCTCATCGAAGACCAGCACCTCATCAGCAAACAACAACATTTCACAAACCGATGATAATTCCGAATTCCGAATTTCAAATTCCGGATTAAGCGAAGCCGACCTCGCAGACTTCAAATCAAAACTCATTCCGCTTCACAAAACATCTGGCTCATATAAAACAATCACATCACTCGATGAGCTCACATCTGCAATCGACGTACTCATCAAAGATTCTTACCGCATTTCTCTTGCAGTTGAAACTGAAGACCCGTCGCTCTACTCTTCTGAGCTTGTCGGACTTTCGTTTACAAATAAAAAATCGCAGGGATTTTATGTTCCGTTTTCTAAAGGCGAAGACCTTTTCTCTTCTACAAACGTTTCTGTATCAGATGGAATTTCTCAAATCAGCCGTCTCTTTGAAAAGCCGCAACTCACAATCGTTCTTCACGACTATAAATTTATCTACAAAGTTTTACGCCACAATGGATTGAAAAACATTCTCGAAAATTCCACTTCGCCAAAAATCATCGACACAATGATTGCGTCATGGCTTTTGTCTCCGGAAGAACTCGGAGCAAATCCATATTCACTTGAAAACATCGCAGAGAAAAAAATTGCAGTCATTAAAACTTCTTACGACGAAATAATGTCAAAAGACCAGAAGTTCTCGGACGTTGATCAGGATGCAGCACGCGACTTCGTTGCAGAAAAAGCTGACATCACTCTCCAGCTCTGGACTTCAATCGAACCTTTCATCAAAAAATATTACAAAGAAAAATTATTCTACGAAATGGAACTTCCTCTCGTCCCGATTCTTGCAGAAATGGAACTTGCCGGAATCCACCTCGATACAAAACAGCTTGCATCTTACAATGAAGAACTTTCATCTCAGATTGCATCATGCGAAAAAGAAATCTATGCAGCAGTCGGACACGAGTTTAATATTTCGTCTACAAAACAATTGCAGGAAGTTCTCTTTACGGAACGCGGTTTAAAACCTTCAAAGAAAACAAAAACTGGTTACTCAACAGATACATCAGTTCTCGAAGAACTTGCCGTTTACGATCCTGTTCCAAAAAAGATTCTCGAATACAGAGAGCTTTCAAAACTTCAGTCTACTTACGTCGAAGCACTTCCAAAGCTCACAGACAAAAACGAACTCATTCACACGACATTCGTCCAGACCGGAACTGCAACAGGCCGCCTTTCATGCAAAGATCCGAACCTCCAGAACATTCCTGTCCGTTCAGAACAGGGACGAAGAATCCGCTCTGCCTTCACAGCCAAAAAAGGAACTGTCTTCATTTCAGCAGACTACTCTCAGATTGAACTTGTAGTAATGGCTCATCTTTCAGGCGATAAAAATATGTGCAAGGCTTTCCAGGAAGGAACAGACGTTCACAAAGCTACTGCAAGTTTGATTTACAAAGTTCCAGCAGAAGAAGTAACTGCCGACATGAGACGACTTGCAAAGACAATCAACTTCGGCGTTATATATGGAATGAGCGCATTCCGCCTTTCAAACGAGCTCGGCATTTCTCGCACTCAGGCCCAGGAATTTATCGCAAACTATTTTACGGAATATTCTGCAATCCAGAAATTTATTACAGACACAATAATGAGCGCACACGAAAAGCGCCGCGTCTCAACGATCTTCGGCCGCTCAAGATTCATTCAGAAAATTAACGACACAAACAAAAACGAAGTTGCAGCCGCAGAACGAATCGCAGTAAACACACCGATTCAAGGTTCCGCTGCCGACATCGTAAAAATGGCAATGCTCAAAGTAACAGACGCACTCAAAAAAGAACCGACAGGCGCAAAACTTCTCTTGCAGGTTCACGACGAATTAATCTTCGAATGCCCTGACACAAAAGAAGCCATCGACAAAACAATCGCCATCATCCGCGACAACATGGAAAACGCGGTTAAGCTTTCAATTCCGCTCCGAGTATCAATCGAGCACGGTAAGAACTGGGGAGAGTTTCATTAATAAGGACTTAGGAATGCGTAATTCGGAATTATGAGCGACATGGCAAAGCCGGTCGCGAACAGCCAATTCCTAATTCATCATTCCTAATTCCTAATTAAAAAAATTATGATTACATCGATAAAAAACCTAAACAAGACACTCGTCTCTAACAAGTTCCAGGTCATTGGATTAACTGGCAAAATGGCATCGGGGAAAAACTATGTCTGTTCGCAGCTTGAGCAGTTTGGATTTGTTTCAGTTGACTGCGATGTAGAAGTTCACAAAGTTCTCGAAGAAAAAAAAGAAAAAATCATAAATACATTTTCTGATTACGCAAAAGAAAAAAATCTTTCACTCACAAACGAAGACGGCTCGCTCAACAGACGAAATCTCGGAGCACTCCTCTTTCAAAACCCAGAACTCCTCGCCCTCCACGAAAGCATCGTGTACCCGGCCCTCACAAAAAATATAACAGCCATCATCAACACCGCCCGCGCGGGCTTTTCAAGTGATGCGGGCACTTCAAACGATGAAAGCCCCGCAACCGATGCCAGTTTACAAAATCTCCATCGCGGAATAATCATCAACGCAACTGTCCTTTACAAAACGCCTGAGCTTCTCAACAAATGCGACAAGCTCATCTTTGTTCAGTCAAACTTTGTCACACGATTTTTCCGCGCACGAAAACGCGACAAACTTGCACTTAAACAAATAAAAAACCGCTTTCTCTCGCAGCTCCATCTTCTCGACAGATACAAAGAAAGCGGTCTTGAAATCATCACAGTACGTAACTAGTTTACCGTAATGTAACTCTGAACATTCTTAAACTGGTCGATCTGGGCAACTCTGTTTTTCCAGTATTCGGCTTCGCTCTTTGTTGTGTATGGACCAACGCGGAGACGGTAGTACAACTGGTTTTTAGAATCTTTGAAAGTAAATACTTCTGCAGGAATGCGGCTTTCTTCGAGAGTTGCTCTTGCACCGTCTGCAGTTTTCTTGCTTGTATAGCTTGCAGCCTGAACCCAGTATTTTGGTGCTTCAATTGAAGCTGCAGGTGCTGTTTTTGCAGAACCAGATACTGTATTCTTGAGGTTTTTATTCATTGAAGCGGCTTTTTTTTCTGCTGCTTTTTCTGAACTTGATTTTGCAACAGGATCTGCCGTGTAAATTGTTGAAGCTTTTTCTGATTCTTTTTTATTTGCCATTGCTTCTTTTGCAGCATCGCTTTTTGCAATTACATTTCCGCTTTCAGAAGTTCCGTTCAAGTCGATTGTTACAGTTCCGTTTGAAGCGAGGTTAAGGTTTTCAACATTTACTGTTTCAACATTCAAAGATTCAACTTCGAGTGAATCTACTGACGCAAGGTTTGAAACTGCATTTCCGTCTACTGAAGCCGGTGCAGCGTAAAGATTATCCTGTACCGGTGCGCTGATTGGATTTGTCGCAGCTCTTCTAGGCTCTTCTGTTGCACTTCCTGCTCCAAATGGAAAGTTCATTGCAAACAAAATTACTACAGCAAGAAAAAATCCGGCTGCTGTGATAATCCATAAAGTCTTTTTCAGTTCCATAATAAACCTCTATTTATAAAATCAAGTTA
>JAGHSB010000260.1 GCA_018066075.1 Candidatus Treponema scatequi | reverse complement strand
GTATAAAACAAAGCAATTCAAAATATTAATAGGAGATATTATGAAAATCAATAAACTTTCAAGAGCTGTTTTAATTTCAACAGCAATTTTATTTACAACATCATCTCACGTTTTTGCCCAGGACTCTGACACATACGAAGAAGCAGCAGAATCAATTTCAGAAGCAGAATCTTCTGACAGCCCAGATGAATATGTAGAAACAAAATTACCTAAGAAAGACAAAAAGAATACAAATAGCATTTCCAATCCATTCGAAGGCATGTTTACTTCAAAACAGACAAAATACATTTTCTACGATCAGATTAAACTTTCTACAGGAACAATCGGTTACTCAATCAAGCCTCGCACTGCAGAAGTTTTCGTAGACCCTAAAACAAAAAAAGCCGGTATTCAGGTTTATTATCAGTCTTCATTCTTTGATTTTATATTTGATGAAAAAAATCTTGCATTGATATCAGAAGGCTATGAAAAATATCTCGAAGAATTTGCAGCACACAAACTCATAAAGAAAAATACAATGAAAACACGCAAAATGTACACAGCAAAAGGAAAATGCCGCACAGAATGGGGAACTGTTAAAATGATGATGAACTATTACGGAGACTCTCAGTTTCATGTCGGATACGAATTTAAAAAGAATTCCCCTTACTTCTGCATCATCGTAAAAGACTGCAAAAACATTGCAACAGATGTAGGTTCAAATGTTCCTGAAAAATCAGTTGAAGTTCAGCTTTACTTTACAAAAGCAGAAGCAAGACAGTTTCTCGATTCTTTAAGCCGCGAATCAGTATTAGAACAGTTAAGTGAAAATCTGGAATATCCAACAGAACTTTCTACTGATTCATATTAAAATAAATGCGCTCTTGAAACAAAGAGTGCATTTTTTTTATCCTGGAAGATAAAGTTCATATCTTTGTATAAAATTATAAAGTGTCGGCGTAGACACATGAAATATTCTTGCAATTTTTGCTTTTGGAATTTTCAACGCAAGAAGTTCCTGAACAAGTTCAATATCTGATGAAAGTTTAACTTTCTTTGCAATTCCTTTTGGACGCCCAAGCACTACTCCGTCAGCCTTTCTTTTTTTTAACGCTTCTGAAGTTCTCTGACTGATCAGATTTCTTTCAATTTCTGCACTAAGCCCAAACGCAAACGCCAGCACCTTAGACTGAATATCATTTCCCAAAACATAATTATCTTTAATCGTATAAACGACACATTTTTTTTCCATGAGTTGATTAAGAATCGACATAATCATCAGAAGATTTCTTCCAAGTCTCGAAAGCTCTGAACAGATAATGACATCCCCTTCATTCACCTTTTCAAGTAAAAGCCCCAGCCTTCTTTTATCAGGACTTTTAGTTCCACTTATCGTTTCTTCAATCCACTGGTCAATTACAAACCCCTTAAAATCAGCAAAATTCTGAATCTCAAACCTCTGATTTTCTACTGTCTGTTTATCAGTACTCACCCTGATATACCCGTAAATCATACTTATTTAACCTCTTTCATGATATTTTTAAGGTGAATTTACCCCAAAATTCCATATTTTTCAGTGTTTTAAGCCCAGTTTTTACCCATTTAAAATTACAAAAAAAACTTGACAACTACCAGTTTCGATATTAAACTAAATCATGACTTGTATAAGTCATAAAAAAAATAAGGAGGTTTTTTCATAATGAAAAAAATCGTTGGAACAATCGCAGCAATCGCATTGGCAGCTAGCAGTGCATTTGCTGGAGTAAACGTAGGAATGGGATTCTCTCGTGGATTCTTCACACCAATTGCATATGACGGAAATGATGCAATGGTTGACATCTCTACATCTTGGGGCGCACAGCCACGTATCGGAGCATCTATTTCAGCTGCTTCTGATGACTGCGGTGTTGTTGCTGACATCAAATTTGATGGTGGAAACGTTGCAGTAAATGATAACGCTTACATCTGGTGCAAACCAGCTTCTTGGTTAAAGTTCACAAT